>JAJFJX010000062.1 GCA_021773655.1 Panacagrimonas sp. | reverse complement strand
CGACCTGTACTTCGCCGTGCCCGGTCTGGCACAGACCACCGGCCTGGGAGCGGCGGCCTTCCTGGCCGAGGCCGCCAACCACCGCGTGCTGTGGGACCTGGTGCTGATCGGCCTGTTCGGCGGCTTCTACATCGTGCCGCTGTACGCGGTGATCCAGACCCGGTCGGACCCCTCGCACCGCTCGCGCATCATCGCCGGCAACAACATCCTCAATGCGCTGTTCATGGTGGTGTCGGCGATCGTGGCGGTGCTGCTGCTGCAGGCCGGGCTGAGCATTCCGGAACTGCTGCTGACCGTGGCATTGATGAACGCCGCGGTGGCGATGTTCATCTACTCACTGCTGCCCGAGTACCTGATGCGCTTCCTGGTGTGGATGCTCATCGGCCTGCTCTACCGCATCCGCGCCCGCGGCCTGGACCAGATCCCCGACACCGGCGCGGCCATCGTGACCCCCAACCACGTCAGCTTCGTCGATGCGCTGATCCTCGGCGGCAGCGTGCGCCGGCCGATCCGATTCGTGATGTACCACAAGATCTTCCGCATCCCGGTGCTCAATTTCATCTTCCGCACCGCGCGCGCCATCCCCATCGCGCCGGCCCGGGAAGATCCCGCGCTGCTGGAGCGGGCCTATGCGCAGATCGACCAGGCGCTGCGCGGCGGCGAACTGATCGGCCTGTTCCCGGAAGGCGGCCTGACTCCCGACGGCGAGATCCAGACCTTCCGCTCCGGCATCGGGAAGATCCTGGCAGCCAACCCGGTGCCGGTGGTGCCGGTGGCGCTGTGCGGCCTGTGGGAGAGCATGTGGTCACGCCGTGACTCTCACCTGGGCCGATCACGGCTGCCGCGGCGCCTGCGGGCACGCATCGAGATCGTGGTCGGCGCGCCGGTGTCCGGGGATCAGGCCAGCGCCGCACGCCTGGAGGCCGAGGTGCGCGGCCTGCGCGGTGATCGCGCCTGATCTCCCCTGATCGCACCCGAATTCGCCTGAATGCGAGCCCGCGGGCTCGCCGCGTGCGTTGCAGACCTGCGCAGCTTGGCCCTCAGCGCGCGGCGGGTTCCTGCACCCGTGCGCCGCCACCGGTGCCGGCGTCCTGACCGGCGGCATCCAGCTCACTCGCGCGGCGTTCGCCGGGCGCGTCCTCGCGCACCACCCGCAGCCCGAAGGCATCGCCGTAGCCCTCTGCCATGTCGGCATCCCGCTTGGCCGAGCGCAGGGTGCGGGCATGGTTGCCCCAGCCGCCGCCCCGGTTGACGCGCCTGGAGCAATCACCCCCCTCGATCCACGGCGAGCCGTCGGTCGGCGCGCCGGTGTAATCGCTGTGCCAGCAGTCCTGCACCCACTCCCAGACGTTGCCGGTCACGTCGTAGAGGCCCCAGGGATTGGCAGGAAAGCTGCCCACCGGGGCCGTATGCGCGTAGCCGTCCATGCAGTCGTTGCTCCAGAACCAGTTGGGTCGCTGCATGCGCCCGGCAACATCGAGCACGTTGGCGTACTTGCAGACCGAGCCGGTGCTCTCGCCCCAGTGAAACGCGGTCGCCGATCCGGCCCGGGCTGCGTATTCCCACTCCGCCTCGCTCGGCAAGCGATAGTGCTGACCGGTGCGTATGCGCAGCCAGGCGACGAACTGCTGGGCATCGACCCAGCTGATGTTGATGACCGGACGCATGGCGCGACCCCAGCTCTTGTCGTCGGGACGCCGCAGGCAGAACCCCTCGGCGTGGCATACATCCCACTGCAGGAATGTCACCTCGTAGCGGCCGATGGAAAATGGCTGCACCTCGACCTCGTGCACCGGCAGCTCATAGGTCAGTCCGATCGCACCGGTCTGGCCCATGAGGAAGCGCCCGCCGGGCAGACGCACCATTTCCGGCGTGTCGTGGCAATCCTGGAAGACCTCCAGCACCTTGCCGGCCGGCGGCTGCTTCGGAGGCTGGCAGCGCTGGCGAATGCGGGCCTCCGACTTCGACAGCCCCCCGGCCCCGGGCGGGGCGTCAGACCGCCCTCCCTGGGCCAGGCAAGGCCCGGCGAACGGAAGAACGCAGATCAGGATCGCCATCAAGCAGCGCCGCGAACCCGGGAACATCGCCAACTCCTTGAGGCGGGTCCCGCATGATACGGGGGACCGGCCCCGCGTGATAAGGCGGCCGCGGGCAAGCGCATGTCGCGAGGACCGCGACCGCGGCGACGCGGCGCCAAGCGATCAGGCACCTTGCCGGGGCGCCTTGCCCCGGGCGCTCCAGGCACTTGGTGAGCAGGTCGGCGTCGAGCGCCCTCGTCGAACGCCCGCGTCGAGCGCCATCGTCGAGCGCCATCGAGGACCTGCCTCCAGCGCACTTTTCTGCGGCGGGTTCCGGGCCGGGATGCCGGGACAGGCGCACCACGGCGCAGCCTCGGGCAACGCCGCGGCGCGCGGCGCGGTGTGGCGCGACCCAGGGGCCCTGCGCTCAGGCCGGCCGGTCGAGTTCGCGCAGTCGCAGCACCTCGGCCAGGTGCGGCACCTGGATATGTTCGGCGGCGGCAAGGTCGGCCACCGTGCGTGCGACCTTGAGCACGCGGTGGTAGGCGCGCGCCGACAGGCCCAGGCGGGTCATGGCGTTGCGCAGCAGGTCGCGGGCCACGGGATCGAGTCGGCAGTCGCGGTTGACGGCGCTGACGCCGAGCTGGGCATTGAGCGTTCCGGCGCGCGCCTGCTGACGGCGGCGTGCCTCGCACACCCGTTGACGCACCTGGGCGCTGGTCTGCCCGGCGGGTTCGGCGACGATGCCGGCGCCGGGCGCGGATGCGGGCAAGCCCATCAGCGCATCGCCTTCGACCCTTGGCACGAACAGGTGCAGGTCGATGCGATCCAGCAACGGCCCGGAGATCCTGCCGCGATAGCGCGCCACCTGGTCGGGTGTGCAGCGACACTTGCCCGACACGTCGCCGAGAAATCCGCAGGGACATGGGTTCATCGCCGCAACCAGCTGGAAACGGGCGGGAAAGTCCGCCTGCCGGGCGGCGCGCGACACGGTGATCTGCCCGCTCTCCAGCGGCTCGCGCAGCACTTCGAGCACGCTGCGATCAAATTCGGGCAACTCGTCCAGAAACAGGATTCCGCGATGGGCCAGGGTGATCTCGCCCGGCTTGGGCACGCTGCCGCCACCGACCAGCGCCACCCCCGACGCGGTGTGATGCGGGGCGCGAAACGGTCGCTGCCCCCAGCGGCTGACATCGAAGCCGCCACGACTGACCGAGGCGATGGCCGCGACCTCGACGGCTTCGTCCTCGTCGAGTTCCGGCAGCAAACCGGGCAGGCGCGCCGCCAGCATGCTCTTGCCGGACCCCGGCGGCCCGACCATCAGCAGGGAATGCCCGCCGGCGGCGGCGATCTCCAGCGCGCGCTTGGCCTGGTGCTGGCCGCGCACGTCGGCGAGGTCGGGCATCGACGCGCCGCAGGCCGGCGCCGGCCGCGCCACCGGCTGCGGTTGCAGCGGACCGCCATGCAGGGCCGCGACCAGCGTGGCCAGGTGCGCCGCCGGAATGACTCGCGCCTGGCGCGCCAGTGCGGCCTCTGCGGCATTGTCCAGAGGCAGCAGCAGTTGACGGCCGGCCTGTGCGCACTTGAGTGCGGCCGGCAGGGCGCCTCGCACCGGCCGGATCTCGCCGGACAGCGACAGTTCCCCCAGCACTTCCAGGGTTTCGAGTGCCGCCGCCGGGATCTGACCGGAGGCCGCCAGAATGCCCAGGGCGATGGCCAGATCGAAGCGTCCACCTTCCTTGGGCAGGTCGGCCGGCGCCAGGTTGCAGGTCATGCGCCGGTTGGGAAACTCGTACCCGCAGGTCTGCAGCGCAGCCTTGACGCGGTCCTTGGCCTCGCGCACCGCTGCTTCGGGCAGCCCGACGATGTTCAGCCCGGGCAGCCCCGGCGCCAGGTGTACTTCCACGGTGACCGCGTCCGCCCCCAGGCCGTTCTGCGAGCGGGAATGGACAGTGGCCAGGGGCATGGGCGGGAATCCGAATCGGCTGCCGGAGCGGGGGCGACTGCGTTCGTCAACGCTCGCCGGCGTCGGAGGCTCCGCTGGTGGCCTTTTCCAGCTCCGCCACCCGCGCTTCGAGCGCCTTGAGTCGCTTCTGTGTGCGCGTCAGCAGTTCGGCCTGGATGTCGAAGCGCTCACGCGACACCAGGTCCCAGCGCTCCAGGTTGGCACGCAGCACGGCGCGGAAGTTGTCTTCCAGCTCGGCGCGCAGGCCGCGCACGCCGGGCGGCAGTATCGCCGCAAGGCGTTCGGCCAGTTCCTCGATTCCGCGAAACTGGTTCATGGCCTCACCGCGAGCGTCGGATCGAAATGCCACCGGTGGCGGGGCGAGGCGGGCGATGGTGGTTTGGGCGACATGCGCACTCCGGTCGGCGGGGCGCCCAACATTAACCCGCATCAACCCGCATTTCTCAGGGGGCCGCTTTCGGGGCCGCTTTCGCCCCGGCGGTGGATGCCGCTTTAGTGCAGTTTTCAATCGACCTTTCAATCGACCTTTCAATCCTCGTTTTCATGCGATGGGCGACGAAAGCCGGGTCGTGAAGATCCCAACCGGAGCGGTGCCTTGTCCGTTCAGATCACTTCCGTACAATCGCGGCCCGCGGAACCCGCGGTCGATGCCGCGGTCCATCGCGCGCCCATCTTCCAAAGCCAGAACGCAGACTGATGGACAGCCAGCCCCCTCTGATCGAAGCCCGTGGCCTGACGCGCCGCTTCGGTCCCAACATTGCCGTCGACAACCTCGACCTGCGCCTGGCGCCGGGCGAGATCCTCGGCCTGCTCGGACCCAACGGGGCCGGCAAGTCCACCACCATGAGGATGCTCACCGGCAACCTGGCGCCAAGCCAGGGCGAGGTGCTGATCAAGGGCCAGTCGCTGCACGAGGCGGCGGTGCTGGCCAAGCAGCAGCTCGGCTACCTGCCGGAGCGCCCGCCGGTCTACCCGGAGCTGACCGTGGACGAGTACCTGCGCTACTGCGCCGGTCTGCACGGCATCCCCGGCAGCCGACGCGCCGAAGCGGTCACCTCGTCCAAGCGCGACTGCGGCCTGACCGAGGTCGGCCGGCGCCTGATCGGCAACCTGTCCAAGGGTTTCCAGCAGCGTGTGGGCCTGGCGCAGGCGATCCTGCATCGCCCGCCGGTGGTGATTCTCGATGAACCCACCGTCGGCCTGGACCCGATCCAGATCCGCGAGATCCGCAGCCTGATCCGTGAGCTGGGACGCACCCACAGCGTGATCCTGTCCAGCCACATCCTGCCGGAGATCCAGGCGGTGTGTGGCCGGGTGATGATCGTCAATCGCGGCCGCGTGGTGTACGACGCGGCGGTCGATGCACACGAGGGCAAGAACTCGCTGATCCTGGAACTCGCACGACCACCGGCCCTGAAGGATCTGGCCGACATCCAGGGCGTGGCCGGCGTCGAGGCACTGGATGCGCGGCGCCTGCGCCTGTCGCTGGTGCAGGACACCGACCCGCGCGACGCGGTGGTGGCGCAGGCGGTTCAGCACGGCTGGGGCCTGCGCGAGCTGCGCATGGAAACCAAGACGCTGGAGGAGATCTTTGTCGAGCTGACTTCGGGCGATATCCCGCCGCCAGTGGCACCCGCGACGGCACCCGCCGAGGAGGCCGCCGCATGAACAACGTGTTCGCCATTGCCGGCCATGAAACCCGACGCATCTTCGTCTCCCCGCTGGCCTGGGCGGTGCTGGGCATCGCGCAACTGATCTTCGGCTACATCTTTGCCGGGGCGGTGGTCCAGTACGTCAGCCAGTCGTCCATGGCCGATACCTCGGTTG
This sequence comes from Panacagrimonas sp., assembly GCA_021773655.1. Taxonomy (GTDB): domain Bacteria; phylum Pseudomonadota; class Gammaproteobacteria; order Nevskiales; family Nevskiaceae; genus Panacagrimonas. Next base: position 7,845 of record JAJFJX010000062.1, on the reverse strand, counting down.
GCGTTTCCGACTATGTCGGCTCCGGCCTGTACGGTTCGGCCACCATCATCCTGCTGCTGCTGATGCCGCTGATGACCATGCGGGCCTTCGCCGAGGAACGAAAGTCCGGCACCCTGACCCTGCTGTTCTCGGCGCCGGTGAGCCTGATCGAGATCGTGCTCGGCAAGTTTCTCGGCGTGATGGTGTTCGTGCTGGCGCTGATCGGCCTGCTGGCACTGATGCCGGCGGCGCTGCTGCCGGTGGTCAACCTCGACCTGGGTCGTTTGGCCGCCGGCCTGTTCGGCCTGCTGCTGCTGACCATGTCGTTTACCGCCTGCGGGCTGTTCATCTCCTCGCTGACGCGCGAGCCGACCATCGCCGCGGTCGGCAGCTTCGCCGCGCTGCTGGTGATCTGGCTGCTGAAGATGCCGGCCAGCTTCGACTCGGCGTGGGCGCCGCTGTTCGATTACCTGTCGCTGATCAGTCACTACCAGGAGCTGATCACCGGCCTGTTCGACTCCGCGGACGTCGCCTATTACCTGTTGTTCACCGCGCTGTTCCTGTGGCTGACCGTGCTGCGGCTGGACATGGAAAGAAACTAGCCCCCGACGCCACGATGAAGCAGAAAAACCAGAACCTGATCCAGCAACTCGTCAGCGGCGCGCTGTTCCTGGCCGTGGTCGTCATGCTCGGCTGGCTGTCGGTGCGTTTCAGCTTCAAGCAGGACTGGACCTACAACAACCGCAACACCATCTCCGAGGCCAGTCAGCAGCAGTTGGCGTCCATGGACGAGCCCCTGCGCTTCGTCGCCTTCGTCTATCCCGGCTCACCGGAGCGCACCCAGGTCCAGTATTTCTTCGACAAATACCGGCGCTTCAAGCCCGACGCCGAACTGGTGTTCGTCGACCCCAGCAGCGAGCCGCAGAAGGTCAAGGACTACAACATCACCTTCGCCGGCGAGCTGGTGGTGGAATATCAGGGCCGACGCGAGAGCCTGCGCCAGCTCTCCGAGCAGACCCTGACCACCGCACTGCAGCGGCTGAGCCACGCCGGCGAGCAATGGGTGGTGTTCCTCGAAGGCCACGGTGAGCGCTCGGTGGCCGGCACCGACAGCCAGAACGACTACAACCGTTTTGCCGAGGTGCTGCGCGAAAAGGGCCTGAAGGTGCAGGCGCTCAATCTGGCCCGCACCCCGGCGATTCCCGACAACACCTCGGTGCTGGTCATCGCCAGCCCGCGCAGCGCCCTGTTGCCGGGCGAGATCGAGCTGGTCACCGCCTGGGCGCGCGACGGCGGCAACCTGCTGTGGCTGGCCGATCCGGACCATCCCGCGGGCCTGGCATCGCTGGCCGAGACGCTGGGCGTCCGCTGGCAGAACGGCTTTGCGGTGTTCCCGGAATACGAGCTGCTGGGCACCGGCCACCCCGGTATCTTCGTGGCACTGGACTACCCGCCCGGGCCGGTCACGCGGGGGCTCAACGAAGTCACCCTGTTCCCGCTGGTGCGCTCGGTCGAGGCGCTGCCCGACAGTGGCTGGAACGCCCGGCCGATGCTCACCACCAGCGAGGCTTCATGGCTGGAAGTCACGCCCTTGGACGGCCGCTCGGTGGTCTTCGACACCAAAGACGGCGACCTGCCGGGACCGCTGGACATCGGCATGATCCTGACCCGCGAGGTCCCCCGGGCCGATGCCGCCACAGACCAGAGTGAGAGTGAAGGCGAAGGCGAGGGCGAACCCGCAGGCGCCGAAGCTCCGGACGCCGCCGCAGGCGCCGACGATGAAAACGCAAACAAACCGCCGGCCGCGCCGCGCACCCAGCGCGTGGCCCTGATCGGCGACGCCGATTTTCTCTCCGATGCCTCGCTCGGCCAGCTCGGCAACCAGCAATTGGGCCTCAACCTGGTGCAGTGGCTGGCCAGTCGCGACGCGCAGCTCAATATCGACGTGCCCTCGGCGCCCGACACCCACCTGTTCCTGCCCGCGTGGGCGACCTTGCTGATCGGCATCGGCTTTGTCATCGTGCTGCCGGTGCTGCTGATCGGAACCGGGGTCGCGCGCTGGATGATCCGCCGCCGCCGTTGAGCCGCCGGAGCGACCGACCCTGATGAAACGCAGTGCACTCAACCTGGTCCTGCTGCTGGTGGTGGCCGCTCTGGGCATCACCATCTGGCTGAGCCAGGAAAAGGAAGAAACCGGACCGCCGCTGACCGCGCTGGCGCAGGACCAGATCAGCCGAGTCGCGGTCGAGCACCCCGGCAAGCCCGCCATCCGCTTGGAAAAGCGCAATGAGGTCTGGCACCTGGTCGAGCCGGTCCAGGCGCCGGCGGATCGCCTGGAGGTCGCCGGCATCCTGTCGCTGGCCACGGTGGAAGTGAAGAAGCAGCTCGACGCCGGCGCCGACCTGGCGCAGCTTGAACTGGACCCGCCGCGCTATTCGGTGAGGCTGGACGACACCCGCATCGACCTCGGCGGCGCCGAGCCGATCCAGTACCGGCGCTATGTTGCCAGCGGCGATGTCGTGGGCCTGGTCGACGATCCGCCGAGCGCGGCCCTGGATGCGGACTTCTCCGACCTGGTGTCGAAGTCGATCGTGCCCGAGGGTCAGGAACTGCAACGCATCGAGCTGCCCGGACTGACCGTGGTCCGGCAGTCCGACGGACAGTGGCACAGCCCTCAACAGGCCGACGCCAGCGCGGCGCAACTGGCCCGGCTGGCTCAGTCCTGGAAGGACGCCCGCGCCATGTGGAACGCCGCGGCCGAAGCCGAAGCCGAAGCCGAGCGGGTCCGGCTGACACTGGGCAACGGCGAGGTGATCGAACTGAGCGTGCAGGCGCGTGACCCGCAATTGGTGCTGGCGCGCGACGCCTACCAGGTGCGCTACACGCTGTCCAAGGCGCTGGCCGATGAACTCCTGCAGGTGAGCGCCGCGCCCGACCCCGCGGAAGACGCGCCAGATGCCCCGGCTGCACCAGATGCCCCGGCTGCCCCGGCTATACCAGATGCGGAATCCGACCCGGCTGCTGAGAGCGGCAAGGTGCCGGATGCGTCCTCCGGGACAGACCTCGACCACGCAGGGCACTGAACCCCGAAGAAGCGAGCGGCAAGGGTGTCAGGGATTTTCCCGAGAGGCGCACTTCTGCCGATGGGTGCGCGCAGTCGACGGTGGACCACTTCGCGCCTGGTCTGCAGTTCCTTGCGCCCATCGCGTTCAACCACATCCTGCAGGCTGAAACGTTCTGCCCGCCCTCACACCGCGTTGCGCGCAAAGCGCGTGCGGGCCATGCGATCGGCGATCGCCTGCGTGCCTTCGCCGGTATCGGCCGAGTGCTCGAAGATCTCGGTCAGCGTGGCGTCGATGCGCCGCAGGTGTGCATCCACATCGGCCCAGCGGCGCGCCGGCCCGCTGTAGTACAGATTGATGATGCCGCCGGCGTTGATCGCGTAATCCGGTGCGTAGAGCACGCCGCGCTGCTTGAGCAGGTGATCGTCCCCGGGGTCGGCAAGCTGGTTGTTGGCGGCGCCGGCGACGATGCCCGCCCCCAGCCTGGCGATGCTGTGCGCATCGAGCACCGCGCCCATCGCACAGGGCGCGAACACGTCGGCCGGCTGACTGAGGATCTGCGCCGGGGTCAGCGCGGTGGCGCCGCAGCGCTCCACGCAGGCCGCCACGGCCGGGGCGTGGACATCGCTGACAAACAGCAGCGCGCCGGCCTCGTGCAGATGCCCTGCCAGCACCGAACCGACCTTGCCCAGGCCCTGGATCGCCACCCGCAGGCCGCGCAGGTCGTCACGTTGCAGGCGGTGACGCACTGCCGCCCGGATGCCGTAGAACACGCCCAGCGCAGTGGTCGCCGAGGTATCGCGATCACCCGGATCGGCCGGATTGACCGGCGCCGCACCGCCACCGACGAAGGCGGTCTGCTCGGCCACCGCGCGCATGTCGGCCTCGTCGGTGCCCGAATCCTCGGCAATCACATAGCGCCCGCCCAGTGACTGCACCAGCCGCCCCATCGCACGCATCATGTCCGGGGTCTTGTCGCGCCGCGGATCGGCCAGGATCACGCTCTTGCCGCCGCCCTGGTCGAGGCCGGCCAGGGCGGCCTTGTAGGTCATGCCGCGCGACAGGCGCAGCACGTCGGTGATTGCGTCGACCTCGTCGGCGTAGGGGTACACCCGGCACCCGCCCAGTCCGCAGCCCAGAGTCGTGCTGTGAATGGCCACGATGGCGCGCAGACCCGATGCCGGGTCACGATGGAACACCACCGCCTCGTGATCGTCGTACTCGGGATGGGACAGGACGGACACCGCGTCGCTCCGGGATCGCAGGAAGGCCATCTTAGCGCCTCGGTGGCGGTGTCCCGCCGGATGCAAGGCAATCTTGTTCCTGGCCATCGCCCGGCCTGCCCCGCTTCTTGCTTGCCTGCAGAGACGCGTGTCCGCCCCTGCGGGCGCGTAGTATCGAAACCTCGCCGTCCCCAACCGACCGTCCCACCATGACCCTGCACGCCGCGCTGTTCCACCAGACGGTCTATCGCTACGACCGTCGGGTCACACTGTCGCCGCAGATCATCCGCCTGCGCCCCACGCCCCATTCGCGCACGCCGGTGCTGTCCTATTCGCTGCGCGTCGAACCTCAACCGCATTTCATCAACTGGCAGCAGGACGCCTTTGCCAACTGGCAGGCCCGGGTGGTGTTTCCGGAGGCCGTCGATCACTTCACCGTGACCGTGGACCTGATCGCCGACATGGCGGTCTACAACCCCTTCGATTTCTTCGTCGCCCCCGAGGCCGAGTACTTTCCCTTCGAGTACGTGCCCGGACTGCGCGAGGACCTGGAACCCTACCTGCGCAAGACGCCGGCCACGCCGCGGCTGCAGTCGCTGCTGGACCGGGTCGACCGGCGGCGCGAGCGCACGGTCGACTTCCTGGTCGAGCTCAATCGCAATATCCAGCACCGGGTGAAATACCTGATCCGCATGGAACCCGGCGTGCAGACGCCGGAGGAAACCCTGGTCAGCGGCTCGGGCTCCTGTCGCGATTCGGCCTGGCTGCTGGTGCAGGTGCTGCGCCACCTGGGGTTGGCGGCGCGGTTCTGCTCGGGTTACCTGATCCAGTTGACGCCGGACCTCAAGTCGCTGGACGGGCCCAGCGGCACCGATCACGACTTCACCGACCTGCACGCCTGGAGCGAGGTGTACCTGCCCGGTGCCGGCTGGATCGGCCTGGACCCGACCTCCGGCCTGATCACCGGCGAGGGCCACATTCCCCTGTGCGCAACGCCCGAGCCGAGCAGCGCGGCGCCGATCACCGGCACCATGAGCTTTGCCGGCGAAGGCGAGCTCAAGACCGAGTTCGGCCACGACATGCGGATCTCGCGGCTGCTGGAAACCGCGCGGGTGACCAAGCCCTACAGCGAGGCGCAGTGGGCAGACATCGACACCCTGGGCGAGGCCGTGGACCAGCGCCTGCAACGCGCCGACGTGCGCCTGACCATGGGCGGCGAACCGACTTTCGTGTCGATAGACGACATGCAGGGCGCGGAATGGAACACCGCCGCCGTGGGCCCGATGAAAGAAGGCCTGGCGCGCCAGCTGATCGGGCGCCTGCGTGATCGCTTCGCCCCCGGTGGACTGCTGACCTACGGGCAGGGCAAGTGGTATCCGGGCGAGTCCCTGCCTCGCTGGGCCCATGCCCTGTACTGGCGCGGCGACGGCCGTCCGGTGGTGCGCGGCGAATTGTCCGACGGCAGTCAGGCCGCCGACGTCGACAGCGCGCGAGCGCTGGTGCGCGGCATCGCCGAACGTCTTGAGATCGACCCCGACAACGCAGTGGCCGGCTACGAGGACGCGCTGTACTACCTGCACCGCGAGCGCAAGCTGCCGGACAACGTCACGCCCGAGGACAGCAAGCTGGCCGACGCCGAAGAACGCGCGCGCCTGGCGCGGGTGTACTCGCGCGGACTGGGCACGCCCAAGGGCTATGCGCTGCCGATCCAGCGCTGGCAGGCTCAAGCCTGGATGTCGGAGCGCTGGAGCTTTCGCGGCGGGCGCATGTACCTGATCCCCGGCGACTCGCCGGTGGGCTTTCGCCTGCCACTGGAGGCCCTGCCCTGGCTGCCGCCGTCGGTGGTGCCGCAACTGATTCCCTACGACCCCTTCGCGCCGCGCGACCCGCTGCCCGAGCAGGCAAGCCGCCGGCGCCAGCCCTTCCTGCAGGCTCCGGTCACCGAACAGGAACAGCGCCGCCGCCAGCGCCAGCAGAAGCTCACCGCCGAGCGCGACCAGCCACTGCCCGAACGCCGCGGCGCCTATCTGCAGGGAGGCAACGTGCGCACCGCGCTGACGGTGGAACCGCGCGACGGCCAGCTCTGCGTGTTCATGCCGCCGGTCGAGGACGTGCAGGACTACCTGGAACTGATCGCCGTGGTGGAGGACGCCGCCGCCGAGTTCGATGTACCGGTCCGGGTGGAGGGCTATCCGCCGCCGGTCGACAGCCGCCTCAACGTGCTGCGCGTGACGCCCGACCCCGGCGTGATCGAAGTCAACGTGCACCCCGCGCACTCGTGGTCGCAGTTGCGTGACGTGACCCTGGAACTCTACGAACAGGCCCGGCTGACGCGCCTGGGCACCGAGAAATTCCTGATCGACGGCCGCGGCGTCGGCACCGGCGGCGGCAACCACATCGTGGTCGGCGCCGCCACCCCGGCCGACTCGCCGTTCCTGCGACGGCCCGACCTGCTGGCCAGCATGATCCGCTTCTGGCAGAACCATCCCAGCCTGAGCTATCTGTTCTCGGGGCTGTTCATCGGGCCCACCTCGCAGCACCCGCGCCCGGACGAGGGCCGCGACTCGGCGCTCTACGAACTGGAAATCGCGCTGGCGCAACTGCCTCCGGCGGGGACATCCAGCGAGCAGTCGCGATTCCCGCTGTGGCTGGTGGACCGGCTGTTCCGCAACATCCTGGTGGACATCACCGGTAACACCCACCGCACCGAACTGTCGATCGACAAGCTCTACTCCCCCGACGGCCCGACCGGCCGCCTCGGCCTGCTGGAGATCCGCAGCTTCGAGATGCCGCCGCACGCGCGCATGAGCCTGGTGCAGCAACTGCTGGTGCGCTCGCTGATCTGCGCGTTCTGGGAGCGCCCCTACACCGCGCCGATGACACGCTGGGGGACGCGTCTGCACGACGAATTCATGCTGCCGCACTTCGTGTGGAAGGACTTTCTGGACGTGCTGCAGGAACTGCGCGGATGGGGTTTCGACATCGCCTCCGCCTGGTTCGAACCGCACCTGGAGTTCCGCTTTCCGCTGCACGGCACGCTCAACCACCAGGGCATGGAAGTCGAACTGCGTCACGCGCTCGAACCCTGGCCGGTGCTGGGCGAAGAAACCGCCGTCGGCGGCACCACGCGCTTTGTCGACTCCAGCCTCGAACGCCTGCAGATCAAGGCGCGCGGCATCCGCCCCGGCCGGCACTTCGTCACCGTCGGCGGGCGCCGCCTGCCGCTGCGCGCCACCGGCGTGCGCGACGAGTTCGTCTGCGGGCTGCGCTACCGCGCCTGGCAACCCACCTCCGCACTGCATCCGACCATCGGCGTGCATACCCCGCTCGTGTTCGACCTCTACGACGCCCAGCACCGCCGCGCGCTGGCCGGCTGCACCTATCACGTCATGCACCCGGCGGGCCGCAACTACGAGACCTACCCGGTCAACCACTACGAGGCTGAATCCAGACGGCTGTCACGCTTCGGAATCGGCGGGCACACCCCAGCCGGCTACTGGCCGTCGGCAGAAAGCATCAACCCCGACTACCCCTGCACACTGGACCTGCGCCGGCCCGGTCTTTAGGCACCATGGCGGTGG
>JAJFJX010000061.1 GCA_021773655.1 Panacagrimonas sp. | reverse complement strand
CCGTGCTGCCTGCCAGCCTGCCCTGGATCCTGGTCGGCTTTGCGCTGATCGTGATGCTCAGCGGCTATGTCAGCCTGGCCACCCTGGGCGCCACCGCGCTGGCCGGTTTCTATGTGGCCTGCATCGACGCCCGCGGTGCGTGGTCGGCGGCCGGCGCCTTCACCGCGTTCATGGCGCTGCTGGTGGTGTTCAAGCATCGCGACAATATCCGCCGCCTGCTGGCCGGCAGCGAGAACCGTTTCGACAAGCTGCGCGTCCTCGGGCGATGGCGCGACCGCTGAAGGACACCGACCTGCTGCAGCTGGTCGACCGCCTGGCCGGCGGCCAGTGGCTGTCCGGCGAGGCACTGGCGGCGAGCGCCGGCATGACCCGGGCCGGCCTGGCCAAGCGCATCACTCATCTGCGCCACTGGGGCCTGCAGGTGGAGTCGCGCCTGGGCCGGGGCTACCGGCTGGCACAACCGCTGGAGCGCCTGGACCAGGCGCACCTGCAGGATGGTGTGCCACGCAAATTGAGGGTGACGGTGGCGCCGCTGCTGGATTCGACCAATCGCGTGCTGATGGACGCGCCCCCCGAGGCCGATCCGCAGGCGCTGCTGGCAGAGCATCAGAGCGCCGGCCGTGGCCGCCGCGGGCGCACCTGGCAATCACCGTTCGGCGCCAACCTGTACCTGTCCATGGCCTGGACCTACCCGCTGTGGCCGCCGCAACTGCCGGCGCTGTCTCTGGCAGTGGGCGTGGTCTGCGCGCGCGCCCTGCACGCGGCCGGCGTCGACGGCGTGCGGCTCAAGTGGCCGAACGATCTGTGGGTGGGGGACCGCAAGCTCGGCGGCGTGCTGATCGAGCAGCGTGGCGAGTCGCGCGATCTGTGCCGGGTGGTGGTGGGCGTGGGCATCAACGTGGCGATGCAGCGCCTTCAGGCGCAGGGGATCGATCAGCCCTGGACCACGGTCGACGAGGAGCTGGAGGCGACGGGACGCCCGCCGGCTTCGCGCAACCGGCTTTCCATCGACCTTCTCAACGGTCTTCATGACTGCCTGTCGCGCTATGCCCTCAAGGGCTTCGAACCCTACCGCGACGACTGGACCGCGCTCGATGCCCTGCGCGACCGCGCGGTGCAGGTGCCGGGCGATGAGCGCCTGCGCGGCATCGGTTGCGGCATCGATGCGCAGGGTGCGTTCCTGATCGACACCGGCGAGGGGCGGCGCGCCCTGTTCTCCGGCGACGTCTCGCTGCGGCCGGCGTGAGCGCGCCCGCCCCGTCGATGCTGCTGCTGGACATCGGCAACACACGCCTGAAATGGGCGCAGGTGCAGAACGGCCAATTGCATGCCGCAGAGCCCCGCGCCCATCGCAAGCGACCGGCTGCGCTGCTGGCGCGCCTGCCGGCAGAGGCACCGGACACGGTCTGGATCAGCGGCGTGATGGACGCGCGCACCCTGGCGCAGGTCCGTCAGGCGGTGCTGATGCGCTGGCCGTGCACGGTGCACATGGCGACCACCGAGGCGGTCCGCGACGGCCTGCACAACGCCTATGCCGAACCCGCGCGCCTCGGCGCCGACCGCTGGCTGGCGATGCTCGGCGCCTGGGCGCAGACCCGAGACGCCTGCGTGGTGGTCGATGCCGGCACCGCGCTGACCGTCGATGTCATCGACGCCGGCGGCCGGCATCGCGGCGGGATCATCGCCGCCGGCCTGCACACCTCGCGCGCGGCGCTGCTGGCCGCCACCCGTTTTGCCACCCGCGACGCTGCGCCGCCGGCACACGCCGGCCTGGGCACCGACACCGAAGGCTGCGTCGACCAGGGCGCGCTGCTGTCCTGCCTGGGCGCCATCGATCGCGCGGCGGCGGCCGAGCCGCGTGCGCGCCGCTTCATCACCGGCGGCGACGCTGCGCGCCTGCTGCCGCACCTGGGCGCAGGCTGGGTTCTGCAGCCTGAGCTGGTCCTGCACGGACTGTGGCATCGCGCCACGCTGGTTTGAGACACGCACGCGCGTCGCGCCGGGGCTGAACGGGGCGGCCCGCGGCCGCGTCGCATGGCATAGCATTGGGCCTGCGGCTGCGCGCAGCGCAGCGGTCCATCCGACCTGATCCGAGGAAGCATTCGAGCATGCAGATCAAGAAGTTGCTGGTCGCCAATCGTGGCGAAATCTCCATCCGCGTGATGCGCGCCGCCGCCGAGATGGGCATTCGCACGGTGGCGATCTATGCCCACGAGGACCGCTTTGCCCTGCACCGCTTCAAGGCGGACGAAAGCTACCTGGTGGGCAAGGGCGCCAAGCCCATCGCTGCCTACCTCGACATCGCCGACATCATCCGCATCGCGGTCGAGGCCGGAGTCGACGCCATCCACCCCGGTTACGGCTTCCTGTCCGAAAACCCGGACTTCGCAGAGGCCTGCGGCGCCGCCGGCATCCGCTTCGTCGGGCCCAGCCCGCAGGTGCTGCGCACGCTGGGCGACAAGGTCGCGGCGCGCGCGGCGGCCGATGCTGCCCAGGTACCGACTCTGCCGGCCTCCAACGCGTTGCCGGAGGACGTCGCGGCGGTCAAGCAGATCGCCGCGAAGATCGGCTATCCGGTGATGCTCAAGGCGAGCTGGGGCGGCGGCGGCCGCGGCATGCGCGCGATCGAGGCCGAGGCCGATCTGCCGGTGGCGCTGGATTCGGCGCGACGCGAGGCCAAGGCTGCATTCGGCAACGACGAGGGGTATCTGGAAAAGCTGGTCAAGCGGGCACGCCACGTCGAGGTGCAGATTCTCGGCGACACCCACGGCAACGTCATGCACTTGTTCGAGCGCGACTGCTCGGTGCAGCGCCGCAACCAGAAGGTGGTGGAGCGCGCGCCGGCGCCGTACCTGACCGAAGCACAGCGCGCCGAACTGTGCGATGCCGCGGTGCGCCTGTGCCGCAGCGTCAACTACAGCCACGCCGGCACCGTCGAATTC
>JAJFJX010000007.1 GCA_021773655.1 Panacagrimonas sp. | reverse complement strand
CCTATCCCAGCAGCTTGCGCATCTGGTCGAACTTCTGCCGCTCGGCGTCGTCGAGCTTCGGCCAGTGCAGGCCCAGTGACTGCAAGGTGCGCACCACGATATCGGCGACGGTGGCCCGCATGTAGTGCTTGCTGTCGGCGGGGATGGCGTACCACGGTGCGTGATCGGTGGAGGTGGCGTTGAGCGCGGCCTGGTAGGCATTCATGTACTCCGGCCAGCGCGCGCGCGAGGTCAGATCGCCGGATTCGAATTTCCAGTTCTTCTCCGGTTCGTCCAGGCGGGCCAGGAAGCGCTCGCGCTGTTCTTCGAGCGATACATTGAGCCAGAACTTGAGGATCACGGTGCCGTTGCGGGCCAGGTGCTTTTCGTGATCGCGGATGGACTCGTAGCGCTCCTTCCAGATCCGTTCCGGCCCGGGCCGGTCGGGCAGCCGCTGGTGATCCAGAAACTCGGGGTGCACGCGCACGGCGATCACTTCTTCGTAGTAGCTGCGATTGAATACGCCGATGCGTCCGCGCTGCGGCATGCAGCACGCGGTGCGCCAGAGAAAGTCGTGGTCGAGTTCGGCGTCGGTGGGGCGCTTGAACGAAAACACCTGACAGCCGGCGGGATCGACGCCGGACAGCACGGCGCGGATGGTGGAATCCTTGCCGGCGGCGTCCATGGCCTGGAACACCAGCAGGATGGCGTGATGGTCGTGGGCGTAGAGAATGCGCTGAAGCTCGGACAGCGTCTCCACCGAGTCTTCGAGCTGCTTGTTGAGGTTCTTCTTGTCGGGCGCGGAGTCGGGCGGCCGGGTCGCGGCCTGGTCGACCCGGAACGAGCCGTCGGACGGTACGAGGTAGGGGCTGGCGACGGCCTTGAACATGCAGGCGGTTCCTTGATGAAGGATCAGGTCGGTGGTCCGGGGACCACGTAGAAATAGACGGTGAACCAGTGCAGCACGCTTCCCGCCAGTACAAACAGATGCCAGATGGCGTGGTGATAGCGCAGGCGCTGCCAGACATAGAACGCCACGCCGCCGCTGAAGACCACGCCGCCGGCTGCCAGCAGCAGCAGACCATCGGTTTCGTGCCGGTCCCACAGCGGTTTGACCGCGATGATCGCGCACCAGCCCATCAGCAGGTAGATCGCCAGCGAGGCCGCTTCGTAGCGACCGGTGGTGAAGATCTTCAGCGCCACGCCGATCACCGCCAGGCCCCAGGTGAAGCCGAACAGGCTCCAGCCCCAGGGGCCGTGCAGGGTCACCAGGGTGAACGGCGTGTAGGTGCCGGCGATGAGCAGGAAGATCAGCGAGTGATCGATCACCCGCAGCACGTGACGTGCGCGCGGCTGCGGAATGCTGTGGTAGAGCGTCGAGGCGGTGTACATCATCACCAGGGTGGCGCCGAACACGCTGCAGGCCACCACGTGCAGGGCGTCGCCGTAGAGCGCGGCGCGCACCACCAGCACGCACAGGCCGGTGATGGCCAGCAGCACGCCCAGACCGTGGGTGATGGCGTCGGCCAGGTGTTCGCCGAAGGTGTAGACGCGGTCCCGGGTCGGTTCCAGCGCGTGCGGGACGGCGACGCGAGGCAGGGGCTGGCGCAGCGGCGCGCGGTGGCGCCGGGGGTCAAGTGTCACGCTCGACCCTGAGCGTGGCGCCCTCGGCCTTGACGATGCGCACGCGGCTGCCTTCGGGCAGGTCCGGTCCGGCCACCCGCCACTGGGAGTCGTCCACCTTGAGCGTGCCGACGCCGTTGATGATCGGCGAGGTCAGGCTGAAGGTGCGGCCGACATAGGATTCGCCACGCCGGTTGAGCGTCGGCGCGTCGCTGGCCGTTTCCTGTGGTCGCCACCGGCGGTAGGCAAAGAAGCTGGCCAGCGACAGCATGGCGAACAGCACCAGCTGGCCAGGCCAGGGCATGGGAAAGGCCCACATCAACAGCCCGACGATCATCGCCGAGATGCCCATCCACAGAAGGACCAGGTTGGCCGGGATCAGCATTTCCAGCACCAGCAGGGCCAGCCCGGCAATGAACCAGTGCCAGTACACCGCATGTTCGAGGAACATGGCGTGCGATCAGCCCGTGCCGGGAGCGGCCGGCACGCCGACGCGCTTGGCCAGTTCGGCGATGCCGCCGATCGCGCCGATGACGCTGGCTGCCTCCAGGGGCATCAGCACCAGCTTCTCGTTGGGGCTGGTGGCGATCTTTCCCAGCGCCTCGATGTACTGGGTGGCGACGAAATAGTTGATGGCCTGCACGTCGCCCTGGGCGATGGCCTGTGACACCATCATCGTTGCCTTGGCTTCGGCCTCGGCCTGGCGCTCGCGTGCCTCGGCGTCGCGGAACGCAGCTTCGCGGCGCCCCTCGGCTTCCAGGATCTGTTCCTGCTTTTCGCCCTCGGCGGCGAGGATCTGGGACTGTCGCTCGCCTTCGGCCTTGAGGATGGCGGCGGCGCGGAAGCCCTCGGCTTCCAGGATGTTGGCGCGCTTTTCACGCTCTGCCTTCATCTGCCGCGCCATCGCGTTGACCAGGTCGGTGGGCGGGCGGATGTCGCGGATCTCGATGCGGGTGACCTTGATGCCCCATGGAGTGGTGGCCTCGTCGACCACCGTCAGCAGCTTGGAGTTGATGTGGTCGCGCTGGCTGAGCAGTTCGTCGAGATCCATGGACCCCATCACCGTGCGCAGATTGGTCATGGTCAGCTGCATGGTGGCGATCTGGAGGTTCTGCACCTCGTAGGCGGCCTTGGGCGCGTCCAGGATCTGGAAGAACACCACGCCGTCGACACCCACCATGGCGTTGTCCTTGGTGATCACCTCCTGGCTGGGCACGTCCAGCACCTGCTCCATCATCGACAGCTTGTGGCCGATGGAGTCCACGTACGGAATCAGCCAGTGCAGGCCGGGCGAGAAGGTGGCGCGGTACTTGCCGAAGCGCTCCACCGTGTATTCCTTGCCCTGGGGAACCGTGACCACGCCCTTCCACAGCGTGACGATGGTGAAGATGACGATGGCGATGGCAACGATGTCCACGACGCATTCCCCGATGGGTCCTGTTTGCACCGGAGTATGGCACGCAGCCCGATGCCCAAGCGTGGCCGTCCCGACTCAGGTCCGGGCCGCAGCAGCCATCTGCCTGATGCGCTCGACCATGGCGTAGAAGCCGTTGCGCCTGTTCATGCTGATGTGCTGCTCCAGGCCCAGCCGGGTGAAGACGGCGGCGATGTCCATGTCCAGGATTTCCTGCGGCGTCCGGCCCGAAGTCAGTCCCAGCAGCAGGGCGATCAGGCCCTTGACGATGTGCGCATCGGAGTCGCCGCGAAACTCCAGGGTTGGCTGCGGACCGTCCCTGAAGCTGTGCGCCAGCCACACCTGGCTCATGCAGCCGCGCACCTTGTGGGCGTCGTCCTTTTCCGATTCCGGCATCGGCGCCAGCTTGCGGCCGAGCTCGATCAGATAGCGGTAGCGTTCTTCCCAGTCCCCCAGCAGTTCGAACGTCTCGGCCAGATCTTCGATATCCATCGCGGAATTGTAAGCCCGGGCACCGGTGCCGCGGGGCCGCCCCGGGCAGGTGGATCGAGCCGGCGGGCGCTCACCGTCAGGCTTGCGCTCCCGGCGCCCCGGGTGCATATCAGTATTCGAGTCCCCAGCGGAGGCTTGCATGTCGCAGGAACACCTTGACGTCCTCATCGTCGGCGCCGGTATCTCCGGCATCGGTTCGGCCTATCACCTGCAGCAGCAGTGCCCGACCAAGCGCTACGCCATCGTCGAAGGGCGTGCATCCATCGGCGGCACCTGGGACCTGTTCCGCTACCCCGGCATCCGCTCGGACTCGGACATGTTCACGCTGGGCTTTTCATTCCATCCGTGGAAGGAGGCCAAGGCCATCGCCGACGGTCCGTCCATCCTGCGCTACCTCAAGGAAACCGCGCAGGCCTACGGCATCGATCGCCATATCCGCTACCAGCATCGCGTGATCGCGGCCAACTGGGACAGCGCACAGGCGCGTTGGATCGTCGACATCGAGCGTGGCCCCGAGCGCAAAAAGACGCGCCTGAGCTGCAGTTTCCTGCACAGCTGCAGCGGCTACTATCGCTACGACCAGGGCTATACGCCCGACTTCCCCGGGGTTGATCGCTTCCGGGGCCGGCTCATCCACCCGCAGCAGTGGCCCGAAGATCTGGACTACGCGGGCAAGAAGGTGGTCGTCATCGGCAGCGGCGCCACCGCCGTGACCCTGGTGCCCTCGATGGCCGACACCGCGGCCCACGTCACCATGCTGCAGCGTTCGCCAAGCTACGTGCTGAGCCTGCCGGCGGAGGATCCGATCGCCAACCTGCTGCGTCGCCATCTGCCCGAGAAGATCGCCCACAGCGCGGCGCGCTGGAAGAACGTGATGCTGAGCATGCTCATCTATCAGGTCTGCCGTCGCCGGCCGGAATACGCCAAGCGTCTGATCCGCAAGTACACCGCCCGTGCCCTGCCGCCGGGCTACCCGGTGGACACCCATTTCAGGCCCACCTACAACCCCTGGGAGCAGCGCCTCTGTCTGATTCCCAACAGCGACCTGTTCAAGGCCATCCGCAAGGGCGGCGCGTCGATCGAGACCGGCCACATCGAATCATTTACCGAAACCGGCATCCAGCTCAGGTCCGGGCGGCACCTGGACGCCGACATCATCATCAGCGCCACCGGCCTGCAGCTGGTGGCGATGGGCGGCGTGCGCATCAGCGTCGACGGCAGCCCGGTCGATCTGTCGAAACGCTTCAGCTACAAGGGCGTGATGCTCAGCGGGGTCCCCAACGCCGCCACCAGCATCGGCTATGTCAACGCATCATGGACCTTGCGCGCGGACCTCATCTCGCGCTACGTCTGCCGCCTGATCAATCACATGGACCGCCACGGCCACCAGGTGGTGACGGCGGTCAACACCGAGCCGTCGATGCCGGAGATGCCGCTGCTGGACCTGACTTCCGGCTACGTACAGCGCGCCAACGCGATCTTCCCCAAGCAGGGCCCGCGCAAGCCATGGCACCTGCCGCAGAATTACTTCCTGGACCTGCTCAGCCTGTCCTTCGGCACACTCGACGACGGCGCCCTGCGCTACGAGGGCAAACCCCTC
Source organism: Panacagrimonas sp. (assembly GCA_021773655.1). Taxonomy (GTDB): domain Bacteria; phylum Pseudomonadota; class Gammaproteobacteria; order Nevskiales; family Nevskiaceae; genus Panacagrimonas. Next base: position 24,458 of record JAJFJX010000007.1, on the reverse strand, counting down.
GCCTCGAACCGGATGCGCGGTGCTGCCTGAACAAAGGCCCGGGTTTGTCGCGAGGGGAACGGTTGATGGCCACCAATGGCTGCGCCTGCGGCGCCTGCCGTTCGTCGAGGACATGCAGCGCATCATGCAGCGTCGGGATGGAGCGATGAGCCCCGTGCGGGTTCCATGCAATGGGCCAGTCCCATGCGATTCGCGCCGGAGCATCCGGGCGACTCCGGCCTGGAACGCAGACCCGAAATGCCCGTCGAGGGCGGGATCGAACAGGGGATTCCCCAGCGGCCTGCCAGAAATGGGGGATGGTCCACCCGGACGCTGCGACGCGCCCGGGACGACCGCGCCTTCGCCCACTGCGCGCGGATTCCTGTTCCGATTCGACACGCCGCACGCAAGCGCCTACAGTGGCGGCGCATCGCGTCAGGTTGTTGTCCCCGGTATCGTTGTCGGTCCGCCTTTCCCAGGCGGCTTCAGTGCAATCTTCCCCCGGCTTGCTTCCTTGATTCTGTGCAACTCAGCGCAGGATTTCGCCTGCGCGATTTCATCTTCATTTTCAGAGGAACGCAGCAATGTCAGAAATTTCGACCGGCACCGTGAAGTGGTTCAATGACGCCAAGGGCTTCGGGTTCATCACCCCGGCTGATGGTGGCGAAGATCTCTTCGCTCACTTCAAGGAAATCCAGGGCAGCGGCTTCAAGTCCCTGACCGAGGGCCAGCGCGTGGAATACCGCGCCGCCCGTGGGCAGAAGGGCATGCAGGCCACCCAGATCAAGCCGCTCTGAGTCGCCGCGCCGCAACGCCGGGCCTCGCGCCCGGCGCGGCGCTCAACCCCGGTCGGGCAACTGCCCCGCCGGGGTTTTTTGTGGCCGTCTCGCACATCGGGCGCAGGCGGCTTCCGGCGCACGCAAAGACCTGGCGCGTCGCGTCCGGAGTGCCATGGATGCCGCGGATGCCGCCGGCAGGCGTCAACTGGATAAATAGGGCGGACTCGCGAGGAAGCTTGTGGGGCTTTGTCGCCGGACGCGCGCTGCGTATCAGCGTGTCGGCAAGGGCGGTCAAGCGGGTATCTCGGTTCGCCAGAGTTGGGCGAACCCGAAAATACCCGCAAAAGTACCCGCATCGAGCTATGGCTGCCCTTGGAAGCCCTCGGACGTTGTTTGCGGGGAGCCCCGCAAAACCGGGCGCTACCGGGCCGATCCGCGCCGTTCTCGGAGGCTCTTGGATGCTCAACTGGTGCCGGCAGCAGGAATCGAACCCGCGACCCCCTGATTACAAATCAGGTGCTCTACCAACTGAGCTATGCCGGCGAAGTTTGGGCGCAGTGTGCGGGCCGGGATTCTAGCCCGCATTTCTCCTGGGGTCGCCTTCGATCCCCGTGGTCCTGCCAGTGGGCGATGAACGGAGGGCCGTGCGGATCGGCGCTGGCCTTTCTGCGGTGCAGGGGAGGGCGCAGGGGAGCTGGCATTGCCGCTGGCGCCTGCTCCTGCTCCTGCTTCTGCTTCTGCTCCCGCTCCGGCACACACCGGACCGGACGCCGTGTCGCGGGTGTCCTGGGCTTCGCACGACCTTTGGAACCACCACCGGTCTGCTTCCAGCCTGGCTCCGCCGACCTACGCAATCTGTGTTCATCACTCGATCCTCTCGTGAGAAATGCGGGCTGGCCCATTGACCGGGCCGACATCCGGTGGTCAGCGGTCGGGTTTGGCGTTGCAACGGCGCTCTGTGCGAAAGTCTTCGGCCCGGTCCGACAGAAGGGATGCAGCGGAGGGTTGTACGGCGCCGTGTCGGAATCTTGGCGTGGCAGGATGCTGGCAGTCGGCAAAGCACGGTCAGGGCGCCACGCCCGAGCGCTTTTCCAGGGGGTCACCGCAATGATCAATGCCCACGTTTTCCTGTCACTTCTGCCGATGGTGTGGCGTGTCGGCGGGTTTGCGACGTGCTACAAAGGCTTGGCGCCGATTCGCCAGACGAGCGGCGCTTTCGCGTGCTCGAAGTGATTTCTATATTTCTCTTGGTTATCAATTTCTTAGGGATTATTTTTAATGCCAGGCGGTCTTGAATGAGCGGCAATAACCTAATCTTTCTGGTCATGGACAGTTGCCGCTTCGACAGCTACCAGCGTGCCAAGACGCCAAATATGGACCGTCTGGGGTTGGGTGAGCGGCGCTATTCCTTTGCCTCCTGGACGTCGCCTTCGCATTACACCTACCTGATGGGAATGATCCCGCATCGCAGCCCGCAAGGGGTGTTTGCCTCGGAGGTGTACAAGCAGGATTTCGTGAAGTGGGTGGATCGTCTGGGCATCGACGGGCTGTCGTTCAAGAACTTCGTGCCCAATCTTTCGCTGCCCAAGGTGTTGCAGGACCACGGCTACCGCACCTGTGCGCGCGTCTCGCTGCCGGTGCTCAACCCGACCTGCCACCTCAACAGGCATTTCGACGACTACAAGCTGATGGCGAATCACAACGATTTCGCCGGCATGGTCAGGGACATCGAGTTCGACGAGGACGAGCCGCAGTTCTATTTCTGCAACCTCGGCGAGACCCATTACCCCTACATGCTGGATGGCGACTCGCTGCCGCACATCTCTGGCGTGCACGGTGTTTTCAAGCGTATGGACGACGAGTTGGGCCAGGCGCAGCAGGATCAGTTTTTCGACGAGCGGCAGATGCAGGACCTGCATCAGCAGCAGATCAAGACGGTCGAGTACGTCGATGGCGTGCTCGACGCCCTCATCAGTCAATCGCCGGTCGGCACGCATTTCATCGTGACCGCCGATCACGGCGAATGCTTCGGCGAGAACGGCTATTTCGGGCATGGCCCGATCGTGCACGAGAAGGTGCTCGAAGTGCCGTTTATCGAGGGGCGAAAAAAGTGACGGTTGCCAGCACTCTTGGAGAGGGGCGCGGCTTCGACCGGGGTTTTCGAAAATTATGACGAACTCGACATTTCAGGTCTTCGGCCTGGTTCCTGCCGATCTGTCCCACGCCGGGCTGGCGCTGGCGGTGGCCCGCGCGGGCGGCACTGCGCTGCTGGATCTGGAATTCGCGGCCAGTGCCGCGCGCGTGCAAGCGCAATTCGAGCGCCTGCTCGCCGGCACCCGTGGTCGGGTGGGGCTGCGCGTGGGGCCCTCGCAGGTGGCACTGGCCCGTGCGCTGGTCGCGCTGGCGCAGGATCGCGAGTTGTGCGTGGTGCTGAGCGGTCCGGCAACCGGGCTGCGGCATCTGCGCGAGGCGGTCGGCCTGCGTGAGGGCGACACCTGCCTGGCGGAAATCCTGGCGGCGGAAGATGCCGAGATCGCGGCCTCGATGTGCGACGGCCTGCTGGCCCGCGGCCACGAGGCCGGCGGCTGGGTGTCGGAAGACAGCAGCTTCATCCTGCTCCAGAAGTTGCACGACCGGGTGTCGACGCCGGTCTACGTCCAGGGTGGCATCGGTGTGCGCACGGCCGCTGCGTGCCGTGTTGCGGGTGCGGCGGGCGTGGTGCTGGACGACTGTCTGCTGCTGATGGCCGAGTCGCCGCTGCCCGCGGCCTTGCAGCAGGACCTGTCCCGCCTCAACGGGGCCGAATGCAAGCTGTTTGGCGAACTGATCGGCCGTCCCTGCCGCGCGTTCGGCCGCCCCGGAAGTGCGGCGCTCAAGGCTGCCGAGGAGCTGCAGCGCTGCGCCGAGGGCGGCGAACTCGAACTCGAGGACTGGATCGCGCAGACCCAGGCGAGCCTGGGTTGGGGACGTCAGGGTTTGTTGCCGCTGGGCCAGGGCATCGGGCTGGCCGCGCAGTACCGCGATACCTATCGTCATGCCGGACGCCTGGTGCAGGCCGTACGCCGGGCGTCGCTGGCGCAGATGGACAAGGCCGCCGGCCTCGGTGTGCTGAACGAGAACGCACCGCTGGCGCGCTCGCACGGCACCCGTTACCCCTTGGCGCAAGGTCCGATGACGCGCGTGTCGGATTCGCCCGCGTTCGCAGTGGACGTGGCCAGGGCAGGCGCGCTGCCGTTCCTGGCGCTGGCGCTCATGCGCGGGCCGCAGGTCGCACAGATGCTGGAGCAGACCCGCGCGCAGATCGGCGATCTGCCCTGGGGCGTCGGCATGCTGGGTTTCGTGCCCCATGCGCTGCGCGAAGAACAGTGCGCCGAGATCTGGAAGTGCAAGCCCGACTTTGCGTTGATCGCCGGCGGACGCCCGGATCAGGCGGCAGAGTTCGAGAACCGCGGCATACCCACCTATATCCATGCGCCGGCGCCGGCACTGCTCAGGATGTATCTGGAGCAGGGCGCGCGACGCTTCGTGTTCGAGGGCCGCGAATGCGGTGGTCACGTCGGTCCGCTCGGCAGCTTTCCATTGTGGGAGCAGATGATCGAAGTGTTGCTGGCCCACGTGCCGGCAGGCGAAGACAAGAAGATCCACATCCTGTTCGCAGGGGGTGTGCACGACGCGCGGTCCGGGGCCATGGTGGCGGCGTTGTCGGCGCCGCTGGCCGAGCGCGGCATGAAAGTCGGCGCCCTGATGGGTACGGCTTACCTGTTCACGCAGGAGATCGTCAGCTCCGGTGCGGTGGTGGAGGGTTTCCAGGCCGAGGCACTGCGTTGCCGGCGTACGCTCAATCTGGAGTCCGGGCCGGGCCATGCCTCGCGCTGCGTGGACACTCAGTTCGCACACGATTTCTACGACACCCGTCGCCGCCTGATTCGCGAAGGCAAGAGCGCGGAGGAAATCCGCGAGGTGCTGGAGGACCTCAACCTGGGTCGCCTGCGTATCGCCTCCAAGGGCATCAATCGCGATGACACCGGCCGCGTGGTGGATATCGCGCCGGAACAGCAGCGTGCCGACGGCATGTACATGATCGGCCAGGTCGCCACGCTGCGTGATCGCGTGGTGCCGGTGGCACAACTTCACGAAGACGTCTGCGCCGGCTCGCAGCGCGAACTCCAGCGTCTGGCGCAGGATCGGGTGGAGCGTGCGCTGGACGCACGCCCTTCGGACATCGCCATCGTCGGCGTCGGCGTCACCCTGCCAAAGGCAGACAGCGCGGACGACTACTGGAAGCTCATCCTGGACAAGCACTGCGTGATCCGCGAAGTGCACAAGGAGCGCTGGGATTCCGAGCTGTATTTCGATGCCGATCGCAAGGCGCGCGACAAGGTCTACTCCAAGTGGGGCGGCTTTCTCGATGAAGTGCCGTTCGATCCGCTGCGCTTCGGCATTCCGCCGAGGTCGATGAAGTCGATCGATCCCCTGCAGTTGCTGACCCTGGAGACCGCCGCCCGCACCCTGGCCGACGCCGGCTATTCCGACGGCCAGTTCGATCGCGAGAACACCTCGGTCATTCTGGGCGCCAGTGGCGGCGCCGGTGATCTGGGCGTGCAGTACAGCATGCGCGCGGAACTGCCGCGCTTCGTGGAAAACCTTACGCCCGAGGTGTGGGAGCGCCTGCCTGAATGGACCGAGGAGTCCTTCGCCGGCACCCTGCTCAACGTGGCCGCCGGGCGCGTCGCCAACCGGCTGGACTTCGGCGGCGTCAACATGACTGTGGACGCGGCCTGCGGCTCGTCGCTGGCGGCCATCAGCATCGCGGTGCACGAATTGGAAACCGGACGTAGCAGCCTGGTGCTGGCCGGCGGGTTCGATACCACCCAGTCCATGTTCGGCTACACCGCCTTTGCCAAGACCCAGGCGCTGTCGGCCAAGGGGCAGCCCCGCACTTTCGATCAGAATGCGGACGGCATCGCCATCTCCGAAGGCGTGGCGATGATCGCGCTCAAGCGTCTGGCCGATGCCGAACGCGACGGTGATCGCATCTACGCCGTCATCAAGGCCGCCGCCGGCTCCAGCGACGGACGTGCACTGGGCATGACCGCGCCGCGCACCGAAGGCCAGGTGCGAGCGCTCAAGCGCGCCTATCGCAAGGCCGGCTTTTCGCCCGCCACCCTGGGACTGGTGGAGGCGCACGGCACCGGCACGCCGGTGGGCGACCGCACCGAAGCGCAGACCATCGCGCACACCCTCAACGAAGCACACGCCGCCCCGCGCAGCGTCGCCATCGGCTCGGTCAAGACCCTGATCGGCCACACCAAGGCCGCGGCCGGCGTGTCCGGCCTGATCAAGGTGGCGCTGGCGCTGCATCATCGCGTGCTGCCGGCGCATCACGGAGTCGATCAGCCGATCGACGCCGTCGCCAGTGCCGATTCCCCGGTCTATCTGCTCAAGGATGCCCGTCCGTGGGTCGCGCATCCCGATCATCCGCGTCGTGCCTGCGCCTCGGCCTTCGGCTTTGGTGGTGCCAACTTCCACGCCGTGCTCGAAGAGTATGGCGGCGGGGCCGGCCCCAGTGGCGGCAACCGTTGGCCGGCCGAACTGTGCCTGTGGCGTGCAGACGATGTGCCCGCGCTGGTGCGCGAGCTGGAAAAAGTGCTTCCGCACGTGCAGGCCGGTTCTCGCCTGCGCCTGGGCGAACTGGCCAACGCACTGGCGCGCCAGGCCGAGCTGCGGCCAGCGGCCCCGGCGGCGCTGGCGGTGGTGGCCACCGACCTCAAGTCGCTGGCAGCCGACCTTGCCGCGGCCATCGCCCATCTGCAGGGCGGCACCAGGCCGCTGCCTCCCGGCGTACGCTTCGGCAAGGCGGTGCCCGCGCAGTCGCCACCGGTGGCCTTCCTGTTCCCCGGTCAGGGCGCGCAATACCTCAACATGGGCCGCGAGGCGGCGCTCTACCTGCCCGAGATCCGCGAGGCGCTGGAACTGGCCGACCGCGTGCTGGCAGAGGATTTCCGCGCGCCGCTGTCCACCCGGATCCTTCCGGCCAGCGCGTTCGATCCCGACACCGAAGCCGCGCAGACCGCCGAGCTCACTGACACGCGCGTGGCGCAACCGGCAATCGGAACCCTGGCGCTGGGATACCTGCGCCTGGCCGAACGGCTGGGCCTGGAAGCGGTGGCCAGCGCCGGGCACAGCTACGGCGAATACGCCGCACTGATGGCTGCCGGCGTGCTGGATCCGGCCGATTTCCTGCGACTGTCCGCCGTGCGCGGCCGAGCCATGGGCGCCGCGGCGCGTTCTACCGCACCCGGCGGCATGGCTGCCGTACAGGGGCGGCGCGAGCGGGTGGCGGCACTGGTCAAGGATTTCCCCGGCGTGCGCGTGGCCAATCACAACGCGCCCGAGCAATCAGTGATTTCCGGCCCCAAGGCGGCGGTGGAACAGGCCGCGGCCAGGCTCAGCAACGAAGGCCTGCGCGCCTCCCTGCTGCCGGTGTCCGGAGCCTTTCATACCGAGCTGGTGGCCCCGGCCAAGGCGCCACTGTCGGCGGCGATCCACGCCACGCTGTTCAGGCCGGCGCGCTTCCCGGTGTATTCCAACAGCAGCGGTGCGGCCTATCCGGCCGAACCCGAGGCGATGCAGAACCTGCTGGATGGCCACCTGCTGTCCAGCGTGGAATTCGTCACCGAAATCGAAACCATGTACGCCGCGGGCTGCCGGGTGTTTCTGGAGCTGGGCCCCAAGGGCATCTGCACCGGCATGGCGCGTCAGACACTGGTGGGGCGCGACGCCGTGGCGGTCTCGCTGGACGCTGCCGGCGGCGGCATGCGCGGGCTGCTGTCGGGTCTGGCCGAGCTGTTCGTCGCTGGCGTGCGCTTCGACAGCGCAGTGCTGTTTGCGGACCGCGAATTGCGCGCGCTGGATCTGGGCAAGCTCGGTGATGCGGCAGCGCCGATGGTCTATCCGAAGCACTGGTGGATGCTCAGCGGTGGTTGCGCGCGCCCCATCGACGATCCCATCGTGCGCACCGGCAAGCTCCCGGCACTGACCCGCGAGACTGCCGCCGTGGCCAGAGACGCCTTGAACGCGCGCCTGCTGGCAGAAGCGCGTGCCAGCCTGCCGCTGCCTGCGACACCCGCAATCACTGAGCCCGCAGCGAGCGACAAGGCTGCCAGCCCTGCGGTCCAGCCCCCCAGCGCACTGAGCAGCGAGGCGCTGGTGGCCTATCAGCAGACCATGCGCCAGTTCCTGGCCTTGCAGGAGCGTGTGGTGCAGCAATTCCTGGGCGGCACGCCGCTGCCCGGTGTCGGCACGCCCGGTGTCGGCACCGCGATGTCGTTGCCGAATCCGGCGTTCGCGCCGGCGCCAGGCGACCGCTCAACTGCCCCGACAGCGGCAACGGCCGCACCGCCGGCGCCAGCCGGCAACTCGCCGATGCCGATCCCGACTGCGCGTCCGGTGGCGGCGCCGGAAGCGCCTGCGCCGCGGCTCGACCTGCGCGCGAGCCTGCTCGAAATCGTGGCCGAACGCACCGGCTATCCGGCGGAGATGCTGGCACTGGACGCCGACATGGAAGCCGATCTGGGGATCGACTCGATCAAGCGCGTGGAGATTTTCGGTGCCTTGCGCAAGGCCCTGCCGGAGTCCGCGGCCCAGGCCATGCAGCGCGCCATGGAGCGACTGACACGGGCGCGCAGCCTGCAGGCGATTCTGCAGGAGGTCGAAGCGCTGGTGCCGACGGCGCCCTCTGGTTCGGCGTCTCCGGTGCCGCCGCGCGAGGCGCCTGCCGCGACCCCGTCCGCCGCGCCCACGACCGCCGCTCCGGCCATGCCGGCCTTCGATGGCCGCGGCCTGCTGCTCGACATCGTGGCCGAGCGCACCGGCTATCCGGTGGAGATGCTGGCACTGGACGCCGACATGGAAGCCGACCTGGGGATCGACTCGATCAAGCGCGTGGAAATTCTGGGCGCGCTGCAGAAATCGCTGCCAGCGGACGTCGCCGGGCGGGTGCAGGAGCAGTTGGAGCGCCTGACCAGGGCGCGTTCTCTGCAAGCCATTCTGACGGTGCTGGGCGAACACATCGCCGCGCCGGTTGCGACGCCGGCAACGGCCCCGACAACGGCCCCGACCGGTCCGCCGCCGACCAGCCCGCCACAGCCAGCGGTTGCAGTGCATACCGAACACGATCCGGCGGAGGTCCGCAGCAAGCTGCTGCAGGTGGTTGCCGAGCGCACCGGATATCCGGTGGAAATGCTGGACCTGGAGGCCGACCTCGAAGCCGATCTGGGGATCGACTCGATCAAGCGCGTGGAAGTGCTGGGCGCGCTGCACAAGGCACTGCAGGGCGAGTGGGCCGAAGCGGTGCGCGGGCGGATGGAGCGCCTGACCCAGGCACGCAGCCTGCAGGCCGTCCTGTCGGAGCTCTCGGCAGTGAGGCGCCTGCCGCGCGCTGAGGGCCGGACCAGCGCCCGACCGCTTGCCGATGCCGCCACGGCGCCTGCCGCGCCGCAGCCGGTGAAAGCCGATTTCCAGGCCCTGTTGCTGCAGGTGGTGGCGGATCGCACCGGCTATCCGGTGGAAATGCTGGACCTGGAGGCCGACCTCGAAGCCGATCTGGGCATCGACTCGATCAAGCGCATCGAGATTCTCGGTGCCTTCCAGAAAGCCGTGCCCGCCGCTGCGGCCACCGTGGTGCAGGCCGGGATGGAGCGCCTGACCAGGGCGCGCTCGCTGCAGGCGATCCTCGCCGTGCTGCGCGGTCCCGGCAGCGCTGCGGCGGCGATCAATCCGCCGGCAATGGCAGCGGTGGCGACCCCGGTGGCGGCCGGTGCCGACGCGATGGCCGAGCAGGATGAAGGCCGGAGTGCTGCTGTGCTGCCCCGGTATGTCATCAAGTCGGTGGCCGCGCCGCTGAGTGGCAAGACGCTGAGCCTGCAAGGGCTGGCGCTGGTGCTCGGGGCCAGGGACGCGATCACCCGCGAAGTCTGCGGCTCGCTCAAGGCACGCGGCCTGACCCCGGTGGCGGTGGCCGCAACCGAGCGCGCGGCCCTGCAGCAGGCCATCGCCGAAGCCCGTCGCCTGCATGGGCCGGTGCGCGCGATAGTCCATCTGCACGGGCTGGGCATGCAGGCGGTCAATGAGCTTGAGGCCTGGCGCAGTCTGTACCGGCGCGACCTGCTGAGCCTGTTCCATGCCCTGCAGGCGACGCTGGACGACCTTCCGCAGGCCAGAGTCATCGGCGTGAGCCGCCTGGGCGGCAGTTTCGGGCGCGACGCCGTCGGTCGTGGCCAGCCGGTGGCCGGCGGTGTCAACGGCATGCTCAACTGCCTGCGCGCCGAAGTGCCCGGCTGCATCGCCCGAGCGGTGGATTTCGATGGTCAGTCCGACGCCGAGGTGACTCGCCTGCTGGTGGAGGAAATCCTGGCCGAAGACCGCGCTCCGGAAGCCGGCTACATCGGTCTGGAGCGTTTTGGTTCGGCGACTCTTGCGCAGCCCTTGGCGCCCAGCCCGTTTCCGCCGCATGTCACGCCGGAGGCCGACTGGGTCCTGCTGGCGACCGGAGGTGCGCGCGGCATCACCGCCGAGATCCTGCACACGATGGTTTGTCCGGGCATGCAGGTGATCCTGCTCGGGCGCACCGCCGAACCCGTTCCGGAACCGGCCGGCCTGGCCGCCCATGCCGACGCCGCCGCGCTGCGCCGCGTGCTGTTGGCCGAGCGCGTTGCGCGTGGAGAGAAACCGCGGCCGGTGGAGATCGATCGCGAAGTCCAGCGGCTGCTGGTGGACCGCGAGATCCGCAGCAACCTTGCGCGACTGCGCCAGGCCGGGGCCAGCGTGCGCTACCTTGCCTGTGACGTTCGCGACGGGCTGGCGCTGGGCCAGTTACTGGACGATCTGTATGCCCGGCACGGGCGTATCGACGCCGTGATCCACGGTGCCGGCGTCATCGAGGACAAGCGCCTGGCGGACAAGACCGCCGAATCCTTCGAGCGCGTGCTGGGCACCAAGCTCGATCCGGCCTTCGTGTTCGCACACAAGCTGCGGCCGCAGACACTCAAGTTGCTGGCGTTCTTCACCTCCGTGGCCGGACGCTACGGCAACCTCGGGCAGACCGACTACGCCGCGGCCAACGAGGCGCTCAATCGCCTGGCGTGGGAGCTGCAGAGGCAGTGGACCCAGACGCGGGTGGTGTCGGTGAACTGGGGCCCCTGGGATGCCGGCATGGCCAGCGACGGCGTCAAGCGCGCCATGCGCGAACGCGGCATGGAGCCCATCGACATTGCCGCTGGCTGTCGCTTCTTCAAAGCCGAACTTGCCTACGGTCCTCGCCACGACGTGGAACTGGTGGCCGGACAGGGCCCCTGGGGTGATGCATCCGCAGGTGTATCGGCAGTTGCCGACCCGCCCTCGGAACCGGCCGCCCGCTATCCGCTGGTACGTCGGGCACCGCGCATCGGTGTGGGCGGGGCGCTCACCCTGGAACACCGGCTGTGCCTGAACGACGATCCGTATCTGGCGGACCACGTCATCGACGGCAAGGCGGTGCTGCCGATGGCCGGAGCGCTGGAATACATGGCGCAATTCGTCGCCGCCGGCTGGCCGGAATGGAAGCTGGCCGAGCTGCGCGACCTGCGCCTGTACTCCGGGCTGGTGCTCGATGGCGACCAGGGTCATTGCGACATCGTGCTGCGCGCCCGCGCCGCCACGCATTCCGAACCCGGCGTGCAGGCGGTGACGGTGGAGATCGCCGATACCCGACACAAGGGCAACCCCAACTACCGCGCCACCGCGGTGCTGATGCAGGACCTGCCGCTGCCGGTGGCACCCACGCTGGACGTGGCCGACGCGGTGGAGCCGTTGGACGTGGTGCAAACCTACGATCGCATGCTGTTTCACGGTGCCCGCTTCCGCAGCCTGACCGGCTTGCGCATGGCCATGCAGCCGCCGGTGGTGGACGCCGCCTTGCAGGCATCGACGCCGCGGGACTTTCTGAACTCGGCCGATGCCGCGGCGAGCTGGCTGTTCGATCCCGCGCTGATCGACGCAGCGCCGCAGCTGGCCTTCATCTGGGCGGCACGCGACAGCCGGGCAGGCGCCTTGCCCAACCGCATGGGCTGCGTGCAGCGCTTTGGAGAGGCGCCGATCCGCGGCGAGCTGCAACTGCGCCTGCGCGCGAAGCCGGTGACCGCAGCCGGCGGTTTCGAGTACGAGGCCGAATTCATCGACGCCAGCGGTCTGGTGCGCCTGGCCGTTCGCGAAGGCGAAAGCACCATCAGTGCCGCGCTCGGGCGGTTGTCGCCGGGCAACAGTGCCGAAGCCGCGGTGGCGCCGAAGCCGGGCTCGCGACGCTGAACGTCGGGATTGACCTGGTGATTGCGCAGATGGGCACGAAGCGGGCCGGGACCGGCAGACCGGCTCGGGTTGCGGCCGCCGCCGCGCTTCCACCGGCGTGCTGCACGACATGGATTCGACCCGTCACGGCATTCCCGGCATTCCCTTACATTTGATCGCATGGCCAAGGCATTCTTCGCATGACCGCACCGCTGGACATCGCCATCATCGGACTGGCCGGCGTCTATCCCGGGGCCGCCGACGCGGGCGTGTTCTGGCAGAACATCTGCGACAAGGTCGATGCCATCACCGATGCCGATCCCGAATGGGTGGGACCGTATTTCGAGGCTGACACCAAGGCCGACGACCGCATCTACACGATCAAGGGCGGGTTTCTGCGCGAACTGGCGCACGTCGATCCGCTGGAAGTCGGGATCATGCCCAACATCGCTGCGGGCGCCGATCCGGATCACCTGATTTCGTTGAAGATGGCGCGCGACGCCATGCGCGACGCCGGCTACCTGGACCGCAAATTCGATTCGAGTCGCGCCGGGATCGTCATCGGTCGCGGCACTTACGGCAATCGCGGCTTTGCGAGCATGTTGTCGCGAGGATTCTTCCTCGACCAGATGATGGAAGTGATCCATCAACTGCGGCCGGATTTCAGCGCGCAGGACATCCGTGCGCTGCACACCGATTTCAAGAAACAGCTACCACCCTACGGCGGGGACATGGTGGGCGTGCTCACCCCAAATGCCATTGCCGGCCTGATCGCCAATCGCCTGGATCTGATGGGGCCGAGTTTCATCGTCGACGCGGCGTGCGCTTCGACCCTGATCGCGCTCGATGCCGCGACCCGCGAACTGTCCACCGGGCGCTGCGACCTGATGATCGCCGGCGGCACCCATGTGCAGACACCGGCCATGCTGTTCATCCAGTTCTCGCAGATCGGCGCGCTGTCGCGCGATCGTCTGCGGCCGTTCCAGAAGGGTGCCGAAGGCACCTTGCTGGGCGAGGGCTGCGGCATGCTGGTGCTCAAGCGCCTGGCCGATGCCGAGCGCGATGGTGATCGGGTCTACGCCGTCATCAAGGGCATCGGCACCGCTTCCGACGGCAAGGCCAAGGGCTTGCTGGCGCCACGCATGGAAGGCGAGGTGCTGGCGGTGCGCCGCGCCTACGAGTCCAGCGGCATCGATCCGCTGACGGTGGATCTGATCGAGGCGCACGGCACCGGGACCAGCGTCGGCGACGCCACCGAGATCCAGTCCCTGATGCAGGTGTACGGCGGCCGTGGCGCCGGGCCGCACATCGCCGTGTCTGCGGTGAAGTCGATGATCGGCCACTGCCTGCCGGGCACCGCAGCGGCCTCGCTGATCAAGACCGCAATGGCGCTGCATCACAAGATCCTGCCGCCGATGCTGTGCGATGAGCCAGACCCGGCGCTCAATCTGGAACGCACGCCGTTCTACATCAACAACCAGACCCGACCGTGGATTCACGGCGGCACCACGCCGCGGCGCGCCGGGGTCAATGCCTTCGGCTTTGGCGGCATCAACGCCCATGTGATCCTGGAGGAGTATTCCGGGCCGCGGCGCGAGCTGGTGCCCTCATCGCAACTGCTGCCGCCGCGCGCCAGCGAGATGCTGCTGCTGTCGGCGGCCAACCACGCGCAACTGGTCAGCCTGGTGCGCTCGGTCGTGGCGCACCTGCGCAGCGCGCATCCGCCCGCGCTGGCAGAGCTGGCGCAATCCGCCGCGCGCCGCGCGGTGGGCGAACACCGCCTGGCACTGGTGGTGGAGAACGCAGAGGAGCTGACCCGCAAACTCGAATCCGCGCTGGAAAAGCTCACCGCTCCGGATTGCCGCCCATTCAGATTGCGCGGCGGTGCCGCCTACGGTCGCGGCGCGGCGCCGGGCAAGCTGTGTCTGTTGTTTCCCGGCGAGGGGTCGCAGTATCCCGGCATGCTGGCCGGTTTGTGCATGCACTTTCCGCAGGTGCGCGACTGGTTCGATTTCATCGAGGACAACGCGCGTGCCCGCGGCAGCCGCTCGCGCTCGGAACTGCTGTTCCCTGCGCCCACCGTGCTCAACACCGAGCAGCGGGCGGCGCTGGAGTTGGCGCTGTTCGACATGGACGTGGGCGCCGAAAGCGTCTACGCCGCCAGCCTCGGGCTGCAGGCACTGATCGACGACATCGGCCTGCTGCCGGATGCGATGCTGGGCCATTCCACTGGCGAGAACACCGCGCTCACGGCCGGCAAGGTACGGCGCTTTGCGCATCGTGAAGACGTGGCCGAGGCGGTGCAGTCGGTCAATGCATTTTTCCGCAAGCTGGAGGCAGAAGGCCGCATCGCACACGGCAGCCTGCTCACCGTCGGTGGCCTGACTCGCGATACCCGGGCGCAGTTGATGGCGCAGGTGCAGGCAGCAGGCTGCCGAATGCAGCTGGCGATGGACAATTGTCCCAACCAGGTGGTGCTGTTCGGCCCCGGTGATATCGCGGCGCAGTGGCGAGAACGCCTGGTCGCCGATGGCGCGATCTGCCAGGAGCTGCCGTTCGGACGTGCTTACCACACGCCTTTGTTCAAGCCGCTGGCCGATGCATTTCGTGCGTATTTCAAGACCCTGGATTTCGGTCCGGGCCGGGTGCCGCTGTACAGCGCGCGCAGCTGCGCGCCCTTCCCGGAGGCGCCCGACGACATTCGCGAACTGGCCGCGCAGCAGTGGGAGAACCCGGTGCGCTTCACCCAGACCGTCGAGCGCCTGTACGCCGACGGCTTCCGCGTGTTCCTGGAGGTGGGTCCCAGCGCCAACCTCACGGCCTTCGTGTCCGACACCCTGCGCGGCAAAGCCGAGGTGCTGGCGCTGGCCACCAACAGCCGCCGAAAGGATGGACTGGCGAACCTGCAGCAGACCCTGACGCAGCTTTTCGTCGCCGGGGTGCGCTTCGACGCCGCCCGGCTCTACGCGCACCGGCGCATCGACGAATTCGACCTGCTGACCGATCCGCGTCCGGCTCGGAAGTCGCGGCCGCGCCACGCCATCCCGATGCCGGAAGTGCGGCTGCCGGAGGCCTGGAAGCAGCGCAAGCCGCCACCGATCAGCGCGGCGCCGGGGACGCCCACTGCCGCATCTGCACACGCACCGGAGTCGGCGCCGTCGGCATCATCGGAGGCGGCGGTATCCGAGGATCCGCGCGCGCAGGCGTTGCGGGCCCACTTCGGCTTGATGCAGGAATTCCTGGACAGCCAGGCGCGCGTGCTCGAAATGGCGGGCGTGCTGCCGTCATCCGCATCCGCATCGGGCGCCGCAACTCAGCTCGCTGCCGATGCCGATCGGTTTCCCATGCTCGGGCCCATCCTCGACAGCAGCGCCGACATGCTGGTCTGCGAGCGTCGCTACGATCTGCACACCGATCTGTTCATCCGCGATCACTGCATTGGTGGAGCGCCCAGCGCTCGCGATCCGGGCCTGCTCGCGATTCCGGTGATCCCCTTCACCTTCAGCATGGAGATCTGCGCCGAGGCGGCGATGCGCCTGCTGGACCGCAGCGACCGCGTGGTGGTGGCGCTGGAGAAATGTCGCGGAAGCCGCTGGTTGTCGCTGGACGACGGGCAGGTCCGGCTGCGCATCGTGGCCGAACGCGCGGGCAGCCACGACGAGCAGGACCGGATCCAGTGCCGTATGTTTCTGCAGGATCCGGCGGCTCCGGCCGGCGCCATGGCGGTATTCGAAGCCCAGGTGTTGCTGGCCGAGGCCTATCCGCCGCCGCCATCGCCGATGGCCTGGAGTTCGCCCGATGCGCAGCCGCCGGTGTTCAACGCCGACGGCCGGCTCTACAGCCGCGGCATGTTCCACGGCCCGCGCCTGCAAGGCGCCGTGAAGGTGCGCCGGCATGGCAATGCGCACATCGACATGGAACTGCAGACGCTGCCGACGCAGGATTATTTCGCCTTCACCGCGGCGCCGTGCCTGCAACTGGACGCCACCCTGGCCGACGTGCTCGGCCAGACCTTCTACTACTGGCTGCAGGAACGTCAGGGGCCCCTGATCAACTGCTTTCCCTACCAGGTGGCGCGCCTGAGCCTGTATGCGCCGCCGCTCCCGGCGGGGACGCGAGTGAGCAGCCGCACGCAGCTTGGCCTCGCCGGACCGGGACGTCTGAGCGGCACCGTCGAGGCATTGGGTCCGGACGGGAGCGTGCTGATGCGTGCCGAGGGTTGGGATGATCGGACCTTCGAAGTGCCGCAGCGCTTCCACCACTTTCGTCTGGAGCCGACGCAGGGCGTCCTGGGCGAATCCTGGATGGACGGTTTGCTGCCGCCGGGGCTGTTCGCGCGCCGGGTGGCGCCGTTCGAAAACGATCTGCTGAGTGCCGGCGGCGGCATCTGGGGGCGCGGCCTGGCGCACATGGTGCTCGGCGTCGCGGAGCGCCGGCAGTTCCAGGCGCTGCCGGCCACCGGG
The DNA here is from genome assembly GCA_021773655.1 of Panacagrimonas sp. Taxonomy (GTDB): domain Bacteria; phylum Pseudomonadota; class Gammaproteobacteria; order Nevskiales; family Nevskiaceae; genus Panacagrimonas. Next base: position 7,915 of record JAJFJX010000007.1, on the reverse strand, counting down.
CCGCGGCGCGCTCAATGGCTGATGGGTCGCATCGCGGCCAAGGAGGCAGTGCGCGACTGGGTGCTCTACAAGCACGGCCAGACGCTGGCCAGCGCCGACATCCAGATCGTGGCGGACGCGCACGGCAAGCCGCTGGCGCGCTGCACGGCGTTGGGCCTGAGCCCGATGCCGTCGGTGTCGATCTCGCACAGCCAGCAGTGGGCGGCCGCGGTGGTCGCCGAACCGGGCCTGGATCTGGGACTGGACTATCAGCGCCTGGATCGCCAGCAGGACGAGTCACGCCTGGTCGCGGCCTTCGACGCCGAGGAACGGCGCTACATCGACGCAGCCAACGACCGGCTGCGTGTGGCCTGCGCCATGTGGTGTGCACGCGAAGCCGCCGCCAAGGCTGCGGGCCTGGGCTTGCAGGGTCGGCCGCAGGATTGGCGCGTGGTGGATGCGCGGCTCGATCCACGCGCAGTGAGTTTCGGTTCCGTGCGCATACAACATGGCGAGAAAAGCTACGACGTGGCCCTGCAGTTCGAGGGCCGCGAGGCGCTCAGCGCGCTGTGTCTGAGCGCCGCCAGCGGCATGCCGGTGGCCACAGGCTGAGCATCCGATTCCGGTTTTCCATCATTCTTGCGGACACCATGACCAAAACACTTTTCATCGGACTGGACGGATGCACCTTCACCGTCCTCGACCAGATGACGCGCGACCTGCCGGGCGAAGGCCTGACCATGCCCTTCATGAAATCGGTGATGGAGCGCGGCGTGCGCGCCAGGCTGCGTTCCACGCCCAACCCGCTGACGCCGCCGGCCTGGTGTTCGATCATGACCGGCAAGAACCCGGGCGAGCACGGCGTGTTCGATTTCATCCGTGCCGAGGACAAGGGCGGCGAGGTGTTCTGGACCCTGTACGACGCACGCGACATCGATACCGAAACCATCTGGTCGATCTGCTCGCGCAAGAACCGTTCGGTGGCCGCGCTGAATTTTCCGCTGACCGCGCCGGCACCCGAGGAACTCAAGGGATCGATCGTGCCCGGCTTCATCCCGGCCAAGCACCTGCGCCGCAACACCCATCCTCGCGAATTGTTCGAGCGCATCAAGACGCAGATTCCGGGCTTCGACCCCAAGGAGCTGGCCTGGGATTTCGACAAGGAAAAGCAGGCGATGGAGTCGCTGTCCGCCGACGAGACCGCCAAGTGGGTGCGCTACCACCTGCCGCGCGAAGAGCAGTGGTTCAAGGTGGCGGAGTTCATTCTGGGCAACGATGCGCCGGAACTGATGGCAGTGATGTTCGACGGTACCGACAAGATCCAGCACCAGGCCTGGCCCTGGCTGGATCAGGCCCTGCTGCCTTCGAATCCGCAAGGCCACGACAAGCAGATGCGCGAGGTGTGCCTGGAGTACTTCCACAACCTCGACGGCTATATCGAGAAACTGGTGACGATGGCAGGACCGGACACGCAGGTGTTCTTCGCCAGCGACCACGGCTTCACCGCATCGACCTTCGTGCTGCGCATCAACGCCTACCTGGAGGACATGGGTTATCTGGCGTGGGCGCACAGCGACGGCAGCGACCAGGCGATCCGGCGCGAGGCCAGCGATTTCGCCAACCTCGACTGGAGCAAGACCACCGCGTACTGCCGCACGCCCTCGTCCAACGGCATCCACATCCGTGTCGCCGAAAAGCCCGGCGATCCCGGTATCCGCCCCGAGGACTACACCCGCTTTCGCGACCAGCTCATCGTCGATCTGCTGGCGCTGAAGGACCCCGACACCGGCGAGCAGGTGATCGTGGAGGTGCTCAAGCGCGAAGAGTGGTTTGCCGGCAAACACATGCTGCGCGCCTGTGATCTCACCCTGGTACTGCGCGACCACGGGTTCGTGTCGATCAAGAACCTGCGGCCGGTGGTGGCGCAGCGTCCGCACGCGGCCGGCACCCATCACCCGGACGGCATCTTCATGGCAGTGGGGCCAGGCATCCCGGCGGCGGGCGAGGTGGGCCTGCGCCAGATCGTGGACGTGGCGCCGACGCTGCTCTACAGCCTGGGCGTGTCGGTGCCGTCGGACTTCGAGGGCGTGGTGCCGGACACGTTCTTCAGTCCTGAATGGATGGCCGCGCACCCGGTCAAGAAGGGCGCGAAAACCCGCGCCAGCGGGCGCCGCGCGCTGGACCAGGAAATGGATGCCGGCGAAAAACAGCAGATCATCGAGCAGCTCCAGATGCTCGGTTACATGGAGTAGGCGGCAATGGACCCGGCGACGCCCGAACTCGATGCGCAGGGTCTGGTACTGGGCCCCGGGCCCGGCGTGCAAGGCTGGATGGATTTCGAAGCGCCGGTGTATCCCTTCGGACACCGGCTGAAAAACTGCACCTTGGGCGCGTTCACATTCTTCAATGCGGCTGGCCAGACCAGCGCCTATCGCGTGCGTTTCGGCCGCTATTCGCAGATCGGGGAGGGTTCGGTGCTCGGTCCACCAGAGCATCCCCAGGACTGGTTTTCCAATCATCCCTTCGCCTTCACCCGACCCTCGTTGATGCCCAGCATCTACCGTGCGCCGCAGTTCGTGCGGCTGGGGCCCGAAGAAGGCAGCGCCGCTTCGTACGTCGACGGTGTGGTCAACGACACCTGGATCGGCCACGAGGCCTATGTCGGCGTCGGCTGCTACGTCAGCCGGGGCGTGCGTATCGGTGACGGTGCGGTGATCGGCGCGCGCAGCGTGGTTACCCGCGATATCCCGCCCTATGCGGTGGCCGTCGGTGCGCCCGCGCGGGTGATCCGCCTGCGATTCGCCGAGCCGCTGGTCGAACGCCTGCTGAAGCTCCAGTGGTGGCGCTACGACCTGGCTCCCTACAAGCAGCGTGTGAATTACGCGCACCTGGAAGACACGCTGGCCTTCTTCGAGGACGAGTTGGCCGCCGGGCGCCTGCAGCCCCTGCGACCCGAGTGTCATCGCTACCTGCCTGGCACTCCGTTGCAACCGATCGCCTCGCCGTTGTACTGCGGATGAGCGTGCTGCGCTGTCCGGAAGCGGAAAGCGGAAAGCGGAAAGCGGAAGGCGTTCAACGCAAGGGCGTGCATAACAGCCGAAGGACGCAAGCAAAGACGATTGGCGTGGTCGGGCGGCTCCTCGGGTGCATGTGCGGGCATGGCTTGGGTTAAGTTATGACGCGTCCCGCCTTCCACGCACCAGACCAAATAAATGCTCCCTGCCGACAATCCCCACCTGACCCCGCTGATCGAGTTGCTGGAGGACTTCACGCAGGACTGGGATCACGAGTTCTCCGGCGAGATGGGGCCGGACACGCGCCTGCTCGCCGATCTGGGCTTCGAATCCATCGACATCATCCAGTTGGTGGTGGCGATCCAGGAGGAGGTCGTCCACCGCAAGCTGTCGTTCGACCGGCTGCTGATGAAGGATGGCCGCTATGTCGACGATCTTTCGATCGGTCAGATCGCCGAGTACCTGGCCGAGCACGACTGAGCGCCCTTGGCCTACGCCGACATCAACGGCGCGCGCCTGGCCTGGCAGCAATTGGGCGAGGGGCCGGACCTGCTGCTGGTTCACGGCCTGGCCGCCAACCGCGCGTTCTGGATGCCTGTTGCGCTGGCCCTGCAGTCGCGGTTCCGGATCACCCTGTTCGACTTGCGCGGGCACGGGTACAGCAGCCGTCCGGCCAGTGGCTACCGGCCGCAGGATTTTGGCCTGGACCTGCTGGGTCTGATGGACGTCCTGAAGATCGAGCGTGCCGCCCTGGTCGGGCACAGCTACGGCGGCGCCGCGGCCCTGGAGGCCGCCGGGCTGGCGCCGCAGCGTGTCAGCCACCTGGCGTTGCTGGACACCCGCGTGGCGCGTCTGCAGCCGCTGATGCGCCTGCACGATTGTCCGCGCATCAGCGACGTGGAGCGTCAGGTCGCGGCCACCACCGATCACGACTGGGAAAGCCTGCCCCAGGTCGGGTACCTGTTTCTGGAGGCGGCTGCGCGCATGCGCCTGGCCGGCCTGCCTCTGAGTGCCCGCGACGACTTTGCGCCGTTTGGCGAGGGCCGCGGTGCGGCACGGGCGGCACGGGCGTGGCTCGACCTGCTGGAGACCACCACTGCGCGCGAGCAACTCGATGAGCCTGGTCTAGAAGCTGCCCGGATGGCCGCCCTGCCGATGCCGGTCCTGTTGATGGATGCCGAGTTTTCGCGCTGCCGGATGTCGGCCGACACGTTGCAGCGCATTCTGGCGCGCCCCCACAGGATGACGGTGCCGGGGGCGGGACATTTCTTTCCGCGCTCCCATGGCCCCTGGCTGGTCGAACAACTGCTGGCGTTCCTGCGCTGAGCGCAGGCCGGGCCGGTGTCGGCCGCCGGTACGATTCGATCGCCAGGGCGGTGCATGCTGCAGGGCCCGTGCAGGCCGCCAACGGGGTCCTGGCGACCGTGGTCGCAGGGGGCATCGGGGGCATCGGCCAGATCAGCGCGCGCTCACTGCGCGGGCCTGTGCTGGGCGGACCTGTACTCGGCGTGCCCGTGCTCAGGGCGCGCCGGCATCGATCCACGAGCCGATCAGGTCCGCCCCGCGAGTGTCGAGCACATGGCTGGACAGCGGTGGCATGCGCGCCGGAGCGTCGGGCTCCAGCATGCGCGTCCACACCAGACTGCGCGCCCGTTGACCTGGGGCGATGCGTCTGGCTTCGGCGACCCCGAAGCCGGCGCCCGTCGGTGGCACGTCCAGCGTGGCGGTCTGCGCCATCGGTATCGCTGCGCGCAGATCCATGTCCAGCGGCGTTGGACCGCCGGGTCGATGACAGTGCGCGCAGTTGGTGTCCAGGTACGCACGTGCACGCGCCGCCAGTGGGGCCACGGGGTCGAACGGATCGACCCCTTGAGGATATGTCCGGGGGTCGTCGATGGTCGTCTCGAAGGCGCCGGCCTCGCGCAGGCCCTGCAAGGCGTTGCTGCCCCATGGGCCGGTGAAGTTGAGTTGCGCGGTGCGCAGGCCGAGCACGAATCCGGCGGCTGCGGTGTGGCACTGCAGGCACTGTGCGCGGTCCGGGTAGTGGTAGGTCTGGGTCCGCGTGCCGACCTGGTCATCGGCGGCCGTCAGGACCTCGGTGGCGCCGCCGGCCAGCAGGCCGGCATCGCTGCCGGCTGCGTTCCAGCGGTAGGTGTAGCCCAGCCAGCCGTCCTGGCGCAGTTCGAACACGCGGGTCTCCAGCCGCTTGCGGGTGCCGTCGGCCAGGGCGATGTCGAAGTGCTTGATCGTGCGCGTGCCGACCGGGAACGACCACGGGCCGGTGGCGTCAAAGCCGATGCGCCCGCCTTCCGGCAATTGCAGCCAGCGCTGCTTGTCGCTGCCATCGGACCAGAATTCGGCAGCCGGGCGATAGGCGAACAGGTCGGCGGCCGGCGTCAGGCTGGCGACATCGGTGAACAGCCCGGTCTGCGACAGCCGTGCCGGCAGCGTGTCTGCCGCGGTCGCCGGGTCACCCACGACACGATAGAGCTGACCGTCGAAGGCCGTGATGAGGATTTCACCTTCCAGGTCGAAGCCGAAGCTGCTCGGATTGGGCACGCTGCCGATCTCGACATTGGCCACCGCGGCCCCGCCGGCCTCGGTGAGCATCCAGACCCGGCCACTGACGAAATCGCCATAGACGTAGCGCCCGGTCAGTGATGGCAGGGCGCTGCCGCGATAGACCACACCCCCGGTGATGCTGCGTCCCTGCGAGCGCGGGTAGCTGAACACCGGGGGCGCGAATTGGGTGAACGGCACGTTGTCCGGGTTGAGATTGGCGCGGGTGCCTTCGAACAAGCGCCAGCCGTAATTTCCGCCGCGCTGGATCAGGTCGATCTCTTCCTGAGCGCCCTGTCCGACGTCACCGGCCCACAGGCGGCCATTGGCCGAGTCGAAGGAGATCCGGAACGGGTTGCGCAGCCCCAGCGCCCAGATCTCGGGTCGTGCGCCGGGCATGCCGATGAACGGGTTGCCGGTCGGGATGCTGCCATCGGTGGCGATGCGCAGGATCTTGCCCAGCAGCTTGCCGGGATTCTGGGCGTTGTCCTGCGGGTCGTTACCGCTGCCGCCATCACCGGAGCCGATGTACAGATGGCCGTCCGGGCCCATGGCCAGGCCGCCGCCGTTGTGGTTGTTGAAGGGCTGTGCAAAGCGCAGCAGCGTCACTTCGCTGCCGGGGTCGGCACTGCGCGCGGCGGGGTCGGCCGTGAAGCGCGCGATCACCGAGTCGCCGGCACCGATGTCGGGGTTGGCGTTGGCGCTGTAGTAGACGTACAGAAAACCGTTGCTGGCGTAGTCCGGGTCGAACGCCAGCCCGAGCAGGCCCTGTTCGCCATTGGCGCGGGTGCGCGTCCGCAGGTCCAGGAAAGGTTGCGGCTGGGCGCCGTCGCTGACGGTATCCAGGCTCAGGACCCGGCCGTCCTGCTGGGCGACGTACAGATGCGTGTCGTCGCCGGGTGCCGTGCTCACCGCCAGCGGTGCAACGAAGCTGGCGTCCGGATAGGCGGGCCTGATCATCACCCTCGGTACGGTCGGGTTCTGCGGTTCCGGCGCAAAGGTTCCCGAGCCGCCGCCGCAGGCCGCCAGTCCGGAACACAGAACGATGCCGCTGGCGAACTTGAGCATGGCGGATTCCGGAAGGGGCGGGGATGGATGGCAATGGAGTGGCAGGTGTCACGGGCCTGCGCGCGCGGGTGGCGTTTCAATGCGGCGTGCGCGACGCGCAATGCGGGATGCGGGACGCGCAGGGGGCAGGGTGGCAATGCCTTGGATAGAATGCGCGCCCCTTTGATCGATCCCGAGCGCATGTCGCGAATTGCTCTTGTCGCTGGCCACACCGGACTGGTGGGCCACCACCTGCTCGCTGCATTGCTGGAGGACCAGAGCTATGACGGCATCAAGGCAGTGGGTCGTCGCCCGCCCGCGTTCGAGCACCCGCGACTGCAACCGATCCTGACCGAGCTCGGCGACCTGCGCCCGTTTCAGGACCGTCTGCACGGCGATGACGCGTTCTGCTGCCTGGGAACGACCCAGAAGGCCGCCGGCTCGCGGGCGGCATTCGAGCGCGTCGACTTCCACATGGTGGTCGACTTTGCACGCGTTGCGCACGCGGCTGGGGCCCGGCGCCTGTTTCTGGTCTCTTCGCTGTCGGCCAGTGCCCGCTCGCCGGTCTACTACAGCCGGGTCAAGGGCCGGACCGAACGCGCCGTGACGGATATCGGCTACGACACCGTTCACATCGTGCGGCCATCCCTGCTGCTGGGCGCGCGCCAGGACCGCCGGCCCGGCGAGGCGCTGGCGCAGCGTCTGGCGCCGATGCTCAACACGCTGATTCCTCACCCCTTGCGACGCTACCGCGCGGTCCCGGCAATCGAGGTGGCGCAGGCGCTGGTGACGCTGGCGCAGCGCCAGCAGTCCGGAACGCACATTCACCATCTGCCGCTGGACGCCTGATCCGCGCTCAGCGATGGCGCTGGCGCAGTTCGGCGATGGCGCGGATCTGGACCGGCGAGGCATTGACCGGTTCGGTGCGGCCCTGCACCAGGTCCGAGATGAAGCGCGCATCGCGGATCGACAGCGTCTGCTTGGCGTCGAAGCCGGTGAAGCCGACGCTGCCGTGCTCGGCGTAGTAGCGCGACACCTTGAGCCAAAGCGTCTGCTTGCGCTGCGCGTCGTAGACGCGGAACCAGCTCTCGGCGGGCAGGCACAGGGCCAGCAGTTCGGTATCCGGGGTTTGCGCGTCGATATCCGGTTCGCTGACCTGTGCAGGGTCGGCATCGGCGCCTGCAACCGAGGCCGGCGGGAATGCCTCGACAGGTTCGGTGCGGCCAGCCGACGGCAACGTGAGCTCCGGCTCCGGCTCCGGTTCCGGTGCGGCGGGAGGTGCAGGCACGGCGACGGGCCGCGGCGCCTCTGGCAGG
>JAJFJX010000060.1 GCA_021773655.1 Panacagrimonas sp. | reverse complement strand
CAGGGCCAGTCGCTTTGGACATTATCAACATCGTCGCGGAGATTGTCCGCGTGCCAGTTGTAGCCATGGGGAAAGCTGAAGCCGCCGGCCACCAGGTCCGCATAGGGATTGTGACGTGGATCACCATTCCACTGGTAACGTTCCGTGAAGGGCACGAAGTCGGGCGAGGAGGCCCACCAGCTATGGGTGATGGAAATGTTGTGTGTTTGCAGAGGCGTGGGCCAGGCTCTACCGCTGTTCAGCTCCTCACCGATGCGCGTGATGACTGAGATGCGACGATCTGTATCCGCTTCCGTGGTCAGAGTGTTGACCGGAATCCTGATCCGCCAGCGAGCGGTGTTCTTCGGTTTGTTGCCCCAGTCATCAAGGTCTTGGGTGAACTCTCCCCCATTGTCCACGGGTGAAGGGATGTACTCCATTCCGTAGAGCCGATCATTGGCATCCAGACCTTTGAAGAACACCTTGGGGCTGACCAGAGGTGTGCCATAGAGCTTGATCCAGGTGTGGGGAAAGGGATCGATGCTGTAGCCAGCCGCATAGGACATCTCATAGTTTTGAGTGCCTAGCGAATTGACGGGTGGTAGGCCCGCCGAATTGTCGAAGTCCTGGTAGCCACGGCCGCCGCCTGAAGTCTGACCTGTGGAAGGGTTGACGCCGCCGACGAGGCGGCGAATGAGGAGGCTGGGATTGTTCACCGCATTGATAGCGCCGCTCAGATCACCACCGGGTATCTGTAGCGTGATCGGATCAGTAAGCACGGTTGGGCCCGTGCTCGGATCAGTTTTGTAGGCGTAGACGCGAAACTCGACTTCGCGCGAATCCGCGTGATTGTTGTCCAGGTTTGGGTCGCGGGGGGTTCGCAGGAATGCGGGATGCGTGACGATCCGTACCCCGCTGTGGTTCTGCGGGTCCTTGGCTGCATCCGAGTAGTTCCGGATCGGAGGCATTGGCAGGGCGGAGCCGTGTAGATTGAGGAAGATCGCATTGCGATAGCGATCTGGGTCCGCGGCCAGATCCTCGATTAGGAGTTGCAGGGGCGGCTCGTTTTCCTTCTCGAGTCCGATTGCCAGTCGTCGTTGGAAGAGATCCAGAGCCTCTGGATGTCGGAGGCAGTGATTGAATTGATCCGCCAGGGCGAAGGGCTCAGGATTCTCGAAAGCGTCGTAGTCGTTTTCGAAGCCGCTCTCAGTGCGAATTCTCGCGGCGAAGAACTCCGTATCGTAGAGGTCTTCGCCGGTGCCTGGATCCACGCTGTTGCCGGGATACCAGTACGCGAATGGCGCGTTGGCGTGCGCGTCACTGCTTCGATTAACGAAGGGGGCATAGAGCGAGTCGCGGCCGTAGCCAGATTTGGTGATCCAGTGCAGGCGAAGGCGTAGGCCGTTCTCCGTGTTCTCCAACTCGCCCACCGCATTCTCCAGCGCAACTCGTGCTGCACCCAAGTTCATCCAATTGGATGGCATCGAGTCGATGGCCAGAACGTAGACGTCGTATTCCTTGATGCGTTGGAACGGCGCAGTGCTGAGAGCTGCGATCCAGCTCAGGTGCGCGAGCGAATGCCAATTGCCCATCTGATCCCGTCGGTAGACGTTGATGCGCAGATGTCGCAGGTCCGGGCGGTCGGCAATACCGGTCACTTCGACCCGACGACTCCATGCCCAGATGCCAGGGTCCATGCCTGGTTGCTGGAGGTTGCCGGACATCAGGTGATCGGCTGCCAGGGCCTGTCCGTTCTCGTCTACCAGGGTCGAGAGCCTCGGGTTGTAGGTAGAGCCATCCGCGAGCGCCTCCAGGTCGCTGGCATCCTCAAACTCGCCACTGCTGATCCCGCGCTGGATCTCTGCCAGCATTGCCGCAGCCTTGCGGTAAGCGAAGGCGCGATTCTCGGTGCTCTGGATCTCAGTGTGGCCGATTACCAATTGCTCGGCCATGACCATCAGCCCGACGCCGACGATAGACATGGCGATGAGAAGCTCCAGGTAAGTGGAGCCACGCAAGCAACGGTTCTTAGCTGAGGACTGCAGCAATAATCCTTCCTACTGGATCACTCCACCGGGCGTGAAAGTCATGCCGGCCGGAACTACCGTTCCGTCTGGGACAATGGCACCGTCCATGACGGTGGCCCCAGCACCGATTTGGCATCCCTTGCCAATCTGCACCATCTGGCCAATGTGGGCGCGGTCACCGACATAGCTGTAATCATCGATGAAGGTCTGATTCCCGATGGTCGCTCCGAAGCCGATCGAGCACTCCTTGTTGATGCGAACGTCATTCTCAATGGTGACCTCGGGGCTGATGCTGGTGAATTCCTTGAGCTCGCTGTTATCGCCGAGAGTTATTCCTGAGCCGAGCATGGCGGTGGAGTCGATCGTCACGTTGTTGCCCAGTTGCGGTGCTGCACTCTGGTCGAGTTCTTCGAGAGTTGCAGCTGTTTGGTCAACGAGGCGACGGCCGCGTGCTGCCCGGTAACGCGAGAGAGAGGACTTGAGAGAGTCAATTGCAGTCTGGTCGTAGCGAACCTCGGCTGCCTGCAGGCCACCGCCAATCGTCAATCCACCCGCGACTAGCATGCTGCCGCGCAGCTTGAATCCGCCTCCCAGATTGGCATCGCCGGTGACGAACACCAGGCCTTCTATGTCCGTGTCATTACCGTCCTCGGCGGACAGATTGCCGTTGACGATCAGTAGCATCCGTCCGCGTTGACGGCGTCCGGAGGTAAGGGTGAGGTTGCCATTCACGAAGACCATGCGGTCGTTGGCGACTTCCTCGGGAAGGGCAGCCGCGGATGGCACCACTAGATTGGCGAACTCCTTGAGCTTGCCCAGGCTCATCTTGAAGACCTTCTCGGGTGAACTGTCGAAGCTGGCCAGCTGTACCGCGGTCGGTGTGCCGGTGATAACGCCGGGCACCGGTGCCACCTCGTTGATGGGATCCGTGCTCGGATAGGAGAAGGCTGGCTTGGCGCCACCGATGACCTTGCCCCCCGGCAGAATGGAAATGTTCTCTGGGTCGGCCACGCCAATGGCTGCCGGAGCAGGTGGTGTCATGGGAATGCCCCGAATCTCCGTGCGCATGGAAGTGCGAGAGATGATGCGGTTGGGGTATTCGTTGTAGGCCTTCAACGGATCTACGCGCTCGTAGAGCATGCCGATGGATCCCACATCCCAGACACTGCCGGTGGAACTCATGCCGCTCTCCTTGGAGATGTCGATCGTCGAACTCTTGCGGATTTCGTATCGACCCCAGAGCTTTCCCCGGACTTCAAACTCCCGCACCAGGCCGATGCGTGGATCCAAGGTGTCGAGAATGGGTGGGTCCGCCAAGGGGTCCAGCTGCGGATTGAAGATCGGGACCGGCTGCGTCTCTTGCTTCGTGAACCAGGACAGTGCGTCGGTCAGGCCTGAGTCCGCGAAACTGGAAGCGAGGGGAGTCAGGCGACTGTGTACGTCGCCCATGCGTCGATTCGCTGCGAGGAAGCCAGCGTGGTAGATCACCATGCCGGTGATGATGGTTATGAAGAGGAGTGCCCAAGGAATGGCGGAACCGCGCTCACTTGCCCTGATAGTTGACGGTTCGCGGGCCTCTTCTGATCGCGCTGTAAATGAAGCAGACATAGTGCTCTCTTCTTCGGCCGATTTCGCAACATCCTGTGGGACGAAGAGTGGCTCAAGGTGAGACAAGAAGATTCCTTCCAGGTCTCGAAGAGAGACGCTTGGTTCCTAGCGGCAAGTTGCCCCTGCCATGGGGGATCTGCCCTCGCGATGACAAGCAGGCGGCCTTTGCGGCGATCAGTCCAGATGCAGTGCAAAAGTCGCGGCCATGCGGATCTCGACTAGTGCAGAGTGGAAACGCAAGATCAGGGCTCTGATCAGCCGGTAGCGCAGCCGAAGCGCGGGCGCCAACTAGGGGACTACCAGCTGCTGCATGAGATCGGTCGTGGAGGAATGGGCGTGGTCTTCAAGGCCAACCAGAGCTCCATGGACCGCATCGTTGCGGTTAAGGTTCTACCGTCATTCGCCGGTATGGATTCTGCTGCCGTCGCCCGTTTCCATCGCGAGGCCGAGATTGCTGGTCGCATCTCACACCCAGGTATCGTGCCGGTGCATGCGGTTGGTGAGGAGGATGGAGTCCACTACTACTCGATGGAGTTGGTTGACGGCATCACGCTCTATGACCTGATCGACAAGCTGAAGTCGCGCATCCCCGGTCGTCTTCGCTTCTCCCTCGTC
>JAJFJX010000059.1 GCA_021773655.1 Panacagrimonas sp. | reverse complement strand
CCCAGCTACAAGCTCGAACGCCTGACCTTCGACGTGCCGCGGCGCTCCGATCTGCCCTCCGGCGAGTCCGGCCTGCGCGAAGCGCTGGCCATCGGCGCCGGACAGGCGCTGGCCAAGGACCTCGGCAATCTGCCGGGAAATCTGTGCACACCGACCTATCTGGCAGAAGCCGCGCAGAAGCTGGCCTCTGGTCAGAGAGGTGGGCTGAAGGTCAAGATCCTGGAAGAGTCCGACATGCAGCAGCTGGGCATGGGCTCCCTGCTTTCGGTGTCCGCCGGCAGCCGGCAGCCGGCCAAGCTGATCGTGCTCGAATATCTCAAGGGGCCCAGGAACGAAAAGCCGGTGGCGCTGGTGGGCAAGGGGCTGACCTTCGACGCCGGCGGCATCAGCATCAAGCCCGCGGCCGGCATGGACGAAATGAAGTTCGACATGTGCGGAGGCGCGGCGGTGCTCGGCGCCTTCAGGGCGATGCAGGAACTCGACCTGCCGATCAACCTGGTCGGCGTGGTCGCCGCCTCGGAGAACCTGCCGGACGGCCTGGCCAACAAGCCCGGCGACGTGGTCACCAGCATGGCCGGCATCACCATCGAGATCCTCAACACCGACGCCGAGGGGCGCCTGATCCTGGCCGATGCCCTGACCTATGTGGAGCGCGAGTACGACCCCTCGGTGTGCATCGACATGGCCACCCTCACCGGGGCCTGCGTCATGGCGCTGGGCAGCTACCCCAGCGGACTGTTCTCCAACACGCCGGGCCTGGTGCGGGCGCTGAGCGCGGCCGGCGAACAGATCGGTGATCGCGTGTGGGAGCTGCCGCTGTGGCGGGAGTACGAGGACCATCTCAAGAGCGAATGCGCCGACATCGCCAACATCGCCACCAGGAACGGTCGCGAGGGCGGCGCCATCATCGGGGCCACCTTCCTGCACCGCTTCGCGCGCAAGATGAAGTGGGCGCATCTGGACATCGCCGGAACCGCCTGGGTAGGCAAGAAATCCAGTGGCCGTCCGGTGGCGCTGCTGGTGCAGTACCTGATCAACCTCGCCGCACGCAAGCAGGACGCCTGAGCGGCGCATGGCATGACGCGGATCGACTTCTACCTGCTGTCCGCGGCCGGCGGCGGTGCCGTACCGGCGGCCTGCCGATTGTGCGAAAAGGCGGTGGCGGCCGGGCACCGCCTGTACATCCTGACCGGCAATGGCACGACACCCGAGGCCGTCGACGGGGCGCTCTGGAGCTTCCGCCAGGGCAGCTTCGTCGCCCACGAGATGTATCTGGGAACGGCGCCGGAACACCCGGCACAGCCGCCGCTACCGCCGATCCTGATCGGCACACAAGCGCCGCCGGACAGTCACCGCGACATTCTGGTCAACCTGGGCAGCGAAGTCCCGGACTGGTTCTCCAGTTTCGAGCGCGTGCTGGAGGTGGTGCCCGAGGACCCGGCGCTGCGCGCGCAGTCGAGAGAGCGCTACCGCTATTACCGGGAGCGTGGCTACGCGCTCAACACCTTCGAACAGACCGCCGATGGCGCCTGGCAGCGCAAGGCGCCTGGATGATCTCGATCAATATCCGGGTCGATTGACGAAGGGCGTCGTCGCGCGCTTTTTCCCGGCCCCGGCGCTGGCCTCATCGGCGCCCCCTGCGGAAGCGGCGGCAGGGGCCGAGCCGCCACCGTCCGGCACATAGGCGATCGCGCTGATCTGGATCAGCATGCTCGACAGCGGCAGCGCCGAGACGCCCACCGCCGTCCACGTTGGGCGATGCATGCCGAAGGCCTGGTTACGCGCACCGACCACCACGCTGAACTGACTCATGTCGAGCTGATAACTGGTGATCTCGACGACATCCTCCATGCGCGCGCCTGCGGCCTGCAGCACGATCGCGAGATTCTCGAACGCCTTGGTCGCCTGCGCTTTCAGGGTGTCGGGAAAACCACGCTTCTGGGTGTCGAACCCCGGCTGGGCCGACACCCGGATCCACGGACCGACACGGGCGGCCTGGGAGTAGCCGAACAGACTGGAGATGAACTCGCTGCCCTCGGGCACGATGAATTCGGCCTTCGGTGGCGGTGGCGGCGGTTCGGGCGGCGGCAACAGGGTTGCACAGCCACTCAGGGCCAGCGCCGCGGGCAGAATCAGGAGTCGTGACATGCCGCGGTTCTCTCCGGCGTTATTCGTTTGTCGATCCGGGACCATACGCGATCAGCGGCCAGAACCCTGCAAGTGGATCTGCCTGCAGCGCCCGGCAATTCGCGACAAAATCATGACACGCTCAGTTCAGCAGCAGGAACCACAGCGGCGCGGTGATGAATGACGCAGCGATGCCCGCACCCACCACGAGGTTGACCAGATCCGGGTCCAGCCGGTGTTCCTGGGCCAGGATGCCGGCGGTGATCATCGGCCCCTGCGCGGCCTGCAGCACGCCGGCCATCATCGGCATCCCGCCGACCCCCGCGCCCCAGGCCACCGCCATTGCCACCAGCGGCGCCAAGCCCAGCTTCCAGGCCAGTCCGGTCGCCAGCAGGCGCCCGCGTCCGCGCCAGGCGCCGATACGGAACTGTAAGCCGACCGCGAACAGGGCCAGCGGGGTCAGGGTCTCGCCCAGGCGATGGAACACCGCCGACACCGGCTCGGGCCAGCCGCCGGCAATCCGCACCAGCAGGGCCAGCAGCAGGGCGATGAAGGGCGGAAACCGCAGCAGGCGGCGGGCCACGTCGGAGACATCGACGCGGTCTCCGGCGTAGACCGAGGCCAGCACCACACCCACCGTGGACAGCGCCAGAAAGCTGCCGAGCTGGTCGGCGATCAGTGCCGGACCCAGCGCCTCCGGGCCCGCCAGGGCCTGGATCATCGGCAGCCCGACAAAGGCCGTATTGCCCAGTCCGCAGGTCAGCACCAGGGCCCCCACGCTGCCGCGCGACCAGCCCGCCAGCCGTCCGATCCACGGGATCAGGACGGCGGCGCCCAGAACCGTCAGCCAAGGCGCGGCGACGGCAAACAGCAGGCGGTCGTCCCATTGCAGGCGCGGCACCAGTTCCAGCACCAGCGCGGGAAAGGCGATGCGCAGCACCCAGGCGTTGATGCCGGCGCGGGTGCCTTCCGGCATCCAGCGATAACGCGCGCTGAGCCAGCCCAGGACCGGGCAGGCGATCAGCAGCAGAAAGGCGCTCAAGCGGCTAGCAGGCGATCAAAGCCGAAGCTGCGTGCCTGCAGCACCAGCGCCGGATCGTGACGCCGCTTGCGCGCGGCCCATTCCTGCAGTTGGGCACGCGGCGTTCGGGCCAGCACCTCCAGGGCCCACTTCGGCCCGACGCCGTGTTCGGCGCTGAACGTCCCGCCCGCCTGCAGGGTGATGTCGATCACCCGGCGGGTCAGCTCCGCCGCATCTTCGGCCAATGGCCGGCCCGCACCCCCGATCAGGTGCAGGTGTGCACCGCCGACGCCGGCGTGTCCGAAGTCGATCAATTGCAGGTCCGGACGCATTTCGCGCAGCGCCTCGGCCAGATCCTGCAGGTAGGCACCGAACCGCAGCAGCGGCGTGGCGGTATCGAACGACAGGCGCCCCGCACCCAGCGCCCGCGTCTCCAGATTGCTCGCTTCGGTGATGCTGTGACGAAGCTTCTTGAGCACCGGCAGCGGCGCGTAACCGATGTCCGGGTCCGCCAGCCCGACGATCCCGGAGCAGAAATCGTAGAGACGCTCGGCAAGGGTGTCGTCCGCCGTTTCCTGCCTGACCTGGAGCAGCACCAGGTAAGGCGAGGTCGGGATCGGATCGAAGGGCAGCCTGAGGTCGGCACCCTTGCGGCGCAGCACCAGCTGCACGGCACTGCGCGAGAGGAACTCGAACTCTTCGATGTCCGCGCCGAACACCACCCGGGCGTGATTCAGGATGTCCATCGCCTGGGGCATTCCCGATACCGCCAGCAGTACCCCTTCGCGGGCTCGCGGAATCGCCTGCGTGCGCAGGCTCACCTCGGTGATGACGCCGAACACGCCCTGCGATCCGACCAGCCCCCAGTCCGCCGGCAGGCGCATCGAGTCGATGGCCAGGCGATCTGCCGCCGGCGCCACCCATTGCGGCGCGGCCCAGGGCCCGGTCGCCGAGGCGTCTCCCCAGTAGCCGCGGGCTGCGGTCGCCATGTGCGCGGCAGTTCCGTAGCAGACCGCATTGGCACCGGCCGAGGCATTGGCAACGCAGGCGCCGATGCTGGCACTGGCGGTGGAGCCCATTTCCATCGGGAACATGCGGCCGACCGCGCCCAGCACCTGATTGAGTGCGTCGACCGCCAATCCGGCCTCGGCGGTGATCGTCGACCCGCTCAGGTCGGGCTGACCCAGCGCGGTCCACCAGGTCAGCAGCCGGACGCTGGCGGCATCGATGTCGGCGGTGTCCAGGTCGCAGCGACGACCGTCGGCCAGTTCGAAACCGAGCACCCGGCGCAGGCGTTCCAGACTGAGCACGATCTCGCCCTGCGGACGCTGCGCCTCGACCAGCCCGGTGCGCCCGGCGCTGAGCACATAGCGCAGGCCCTCGGTGTTGGCCACCTGCAGGGCCTGCTGCACCTCGTCCTGCGTCTGGACCAGGATCACCGCCGCACAATGGCCGGGTGCGCCGCGCTCCGGCGTCTCGTAAGGCCGACGGCGATCGGCGTCGACGAGCAGGCGTGAACCGAACAATTTGTTCAGGGCGCAATGGGCGGGCACGGACACGACAGGATTCCCGGGAGTGAACAGAACGCAGACCAGCACGCGTCGAAAGTGGGCAGGCGGATTAGTTTATCGCCGTCGTCGGTCACCTGGGCCGGCACCCGCCGAGCTGCTAGGCTCGCCCGATGCACCTGAGCGCCGCCGCCTCCCGGCCCACTTCCAACGCCCGGACATGAAGGTCCTGCCTACGCCGCTGCCGGGTGTCCACGTGATCGAACCAAGGGTCTTCGGCGACCCGCGCGGATACTTTCTGGAGACCTTCCGCGAAAGTCTCCTGCAGGAGGCCGGGATCGCCCATCGCTTCGTGCAAGACAATCATTCGCGATCGCAGCGGGGCACTCTGCGCGGCCTGCACTTCCAGCGACATCAGCCGCAGGGAAAGCTGGTCCGGGTGACACGCGGCCGGATCTATGACGTGGCGGTCGACATCCGGCGTGGCTCGCCCGGTTTCGGCCAGTGGTACGGCGTGGAGCTGGATGACGTCGATCACCGCATGCTCTACGTGCCGCCCGATTTCGCCCACGGATTCATGGTGCTGTCCGACGAGGCCGACGTCGCCTACAAGTGCACGGACTATTACCACCCGCAGTCGGAACACGGCCTGAGCTGGAACGACCCCGCCCTGGCGATCACCTGGCCCGACGCCGGGGTCGAGCCGCGATTGTCGGCCCGCGATGCGGGCTTTCCGTGTCTGGCGGACCATCCGGACCTGCCCGTGTACCGTGGGGCCTGAGTTGCGCATCCTGCTGACCGGAGGAAGCGGGCAGGTCGGCACCGAGGTGCGCAGGCGC
>JAJFJX010000058.1 GCA_021773655.1 Panacagrimonas sp. | reverse complement strand
GTCGGACGCTCGTCCCCGTGGACGCCGAGGCGGAGACCGTCCGGACGCTCTTCCGGCTCTACCTCGAGCAAGGCAGCGTGCGCGGGGTCCACGAGGAGGCCAACCGCCTGGGACTCGCGACCAAGGTCCGCGGCGGAACCGGCCGCCGAATGCGCGGGGGACGACCGCTCAGTCGCGGCCACATCCATCACCTGCTCACCAACCCGCTCTACATCGGACGCGTCCCCCACAACGGAGACAGCTACGAGGGCCAGCATCCCGCGATCGTCGATCCCGAGATCTGGGATGCCGTCCAGAAACAGCTCGCCGCCCAGGGTCCCGGAAGCCGACCGCGGCCTCGCGTGAGCAAGTCCAGCCCGCTGCGGGGCAAGCTCTTCGACGAGTCAGGGGCACCGCTCACCCCGAGCCACTCGATCAAGTCTGGCCGGCGCTATCGCTACTACATCTCGCGCGCCCTGGTGCAGGGGACCGCCGCCAGCGTGGAGAACGGCGGGCCCCGGGGTTGGAGACTGCCGGCGCTCGAGATCGAGCGCATTGTCGCAGAATCGATCGCGTCACTCTTCGCGAACCCGGCCGAGCTCGCTCGCTTGGCCCGCGAGGCCCAGATTGAAGTGGGGCGGGTTCCGGACCTGCTCGAGCGGCGCTGGAGTGAGAAGCCACTGGACCTGGTCGATCGGGTCGATCTCGGCGCGGAGGACATCGCGATCCACATCGACCTGGCGAGTCTTCTCGGTTCAGCCGGTGCGGTGGTCCGTCACGTGGTGCCCACCTGCATGCGCCGTCGCGGGGTGGAGCGGCGGCTCGTGCTACTCGGCGAGCAAGGCGCGAGCCGCGCTCGCGTCGACCCGACGCTCGTCAAGGCGGTCGTGCGAGGGCGACAGTGGTTCGAGGATCTCGCGAGTGGCCGCGCCACATCCATTGCGGAGATCGCCAGGGCTCAGGGCGTCAACGCGCGCTACGTCGGCCAGCTTCTGCCGCTGGCATTTCTCGCGCCTGAGATCGTCGCGAGGATTCTCTCCGGGACCCAGCCCGTCGACCTCACGACCGAGAGTCTGACGAAGCGGATCGACCTGCCCCTGGCTTGGACGGATCAAAGGACGCTGCTCGGCTTCGACTGAGGGGGCGACCTAACCGATCCCGACCACCTGCCGACGGACCTCGCTGGCCGAAAGGACAGGCGGTCTCTTGTGTATCTCAAGCCGGTTTAGGACTGCGCGGCCTTTACGAAAAGGAACCGCTGCGAAACTTGAGGATCGCTGAACGAACTAGCTCTTATCAGAAGGCTCGCTAGTGGACGGCGCCGTGGCTGCTGGCTTCTCTATGGATTCCGAGGACTCCACGTCAGAAGCGGTCAGTGGTTGCGAACGAACCCAAGTCGGCCAGCGCTCGGCTTCTTTAGAAACCTCGTTGAGCCTCTGAACTATCCAGCTGCTCGAGCCCGTGCCCCTAGTGGCCTGCTGTGCCATGACGTCACCCCCTCCGAGCCGGATTATTGTTCAGAGTGACCAAAATTGTCAATGATTCCTGCTGTTTCAAGCCGCTCTTTCAGCCGGAGCAGCGTCAGTGCCTCCGCACGGGGATAGTTGAGTGCTGAGTACGAATCCGGATACCGCGGCCTCGCCGAGGACTTCTTCCAACGCAGCACGCTTCCCGTGCGATCTCTGCGGTTCAGTTTCGAGAAGAGATCCGCGTAGCGCCGAGGCGCGACTCCGACGAACGGCTCGAACGCGACATGATGCTCATCGGCTGTTTGGGAGTCGATGACCAGCGAGTCGTTGTGCAAAGTCGTCGCGTGGCTCTTGGGAAAGGGCTCGATGTATTCTACGCGGGAGATTCCTGCCGCAACGATGTGCTTAGCGCAGTTGTGGCAGGGAAACGTGGTGGAGTAGAGGATGCCCCCCTCGACGCGAACCCCTCGGCGCGCTGCATCGAGCAACGCAGCCATCTCCGCGTGAACTGCTCTACTGAAGTCGCTGGAACCCATGAGGAGCGTGCTTTCCATGGCCTCGAGCGCCTCGTTCTGAATTGAATCCACCGTCTGCCCGTCGGGCAATGAGAGCCATCCCTTGGACTCGAGGCGCTTCATCACCTCGCGCAGGGCGGCGTGTCGGAATTCGTGGGAACTGCTCGATCCGCGCTGAAAGTCGCGGGCATCTCCCACATCGCCCTCCCAATAGGCGCCGCCACCCGCCTTGGGAACCTCGTTGGAGCCAACCGCGACGACGTCGCCACTCTGCGTTGCGATCACTGCACCCACCTGGCGCGAGAGATCGGCGGATCGAAGAGCCGCTGAGAACGCTTGAAACATCGCAAATTCACTTCGCGACGGCGTGCGGAATGTATTTCCGAACAGGATCTCAATGAACCGGCCAATTTCGCTTTTGAGCTCAGGCGGCTGATGAGCCGACACGAAGACATCGGCACGCGGAAAGGTATCTCGCACGCCCTGCCCCAGTCGGTTGTCCTCAGCGTCGTCGATCTGGATCAGGTCGCGAGCCCTGACTAGGTAGTCCTCAAGATGACCCGAACTGCGGGACGCTGCAATCTCGCGGGCGAGATGATGCTCGCGGTCTGCGAGCGGCGAGTATGCGGCTACGAGAAAAAAGGAAGCGCCGTAGACGCGCCTGAGGAGGTCTACCTCTTCCGGGTGCTTCAGTGAACGGATGATGTAGGCCGTGCTCGGTAGGGGTTGGTCCTTCTCCTCTCCGTGCTCTTCGCGTATTCGCTGAATCTCGGCGATAGCCAGGTCGGCCATCGAATGCCCAACACCAGTCACGCTACGGAGTTCGTTGCCAGCCTTTTGATGCTCTTCGATCTGAAGGTCTAGCGGGGATGTCGGAAGGTCCTTCCAGCGCTCGAACTGGTGGAGCAGCTCCGACACGCGAACGAGATTGTGGTCGTAACCGACATCCGAGAGCGCATCTTCCAGTATGCCGGTGACCTCATCCAAGGGCACACCCAGCGCACCAACAAGACCGATTACAAGCTCGGGGCCTGACTTAGCCGCGTCAGGTTTGGGCGAGTTGTCACCTGGTTGATGCGGCGGCATTCAGAACTCCAAGCGTCTCCGTTGTGCGCTTGGTTCTCAGCGTAGCCCGATTCTTGGACTGACCACTCCTCACGGGAGCTACTCGATAGTGCCCAAGGCACGGCGCGGGCGGGAGCCCGCTTAGCAGGAAGGCCACACGCGTTTGGCTATCGACCGGAACTGAGCGATTCCAAGCGAGCCGCGCTCGTTCCGGGCCTTTGAACCAGGAGCGCGAATGCGCTCTTCAATGGCGGCGCGTCCGGCTTCCCAGATCTCGACGACTTCGTAGCGCTCATCGAGTAGAACGAGGGCAACCGTGTCGAACGGTTTCGTAACGTCGATCTTCGACACACGGCCTGTGTAGGGCCGTTTCCTGTGGAGAATTCGGCGCCCTTTGATTTGCACACGCTCTCCGCCGGGACGCGTAGCGTCATAGCCCTCAGTTCTTGCGGGTGCGAGCTCGAGTCCGAGCTTTTCCGCTGCAGCGACCTCCGCAACCTCGCCAGTCACACCGAGAGGCTTGCCTGTGAGATCGTAGTACTCGACCGCAAGGCTCTTCACATCAGCGAGAATCTCGGCTTCGGTTCGGGGCATGTCATGGACCTCCAAGCGGCCTTGCGCGCAGAAAGGGTCGCTCACGGGACGAGCTGTTGACGATGGAATAATGCCGCAGGCCTGTTGATGGGACCGGCCGACACCTTGGAGAGGGAGCACCATGAAGGAAGAGACGATTCGGCTGAGCCGGGAGCAGCTCTTCGAGCTCGTATGGGAGAAGCCACTGTCGAGGCTCGCGGATGAGCTCGGAGTGTCAGACGTCGGGCTGGCGAAGATGTGCAAGCGATTGGAGGTGCCACGACCGACGCAGGGGCACTGGATGAGAGTCCGGGCCGGAAGAGGCGAATCGCGGCCGGCATTGCCGGAGCATTCCGGGGAGCAGGAGGTCTCGCTTCCGAAGGCCAGGCGGAGTCGTGCTGAGCCGATGGCCAAGCGGAAACCGCCGGCGATTGTGGTTCCGAAGCAACTCTCGAACGCGCATCCTCTTGTGGTGCGTCTGGAGAAGGAGCTCAAGGGAACGAAGCCAGACGGTCTTGGGCTGCTCGTATCCCCTCGGCGAGGCGGTCTGGTCGTCGAGGTCAGCGAGGAGAACCGCATGCGCGCACTTCGCATCATGAATGCGCTCCTAAAGGCCCTGAACGAACGCTCTATCGTCGCTGTTCCCGGGAAGGGTCATGGGTCGAAGGCTGCGCTTCGAGTTGGGGAGGAGGAGCTGGCCTTCTCTCTCAAAGAGAGGCTCCAGCGGCGCGACCATCTGCTCACGAGCGAAGAGCAAGAGCGCGAAGCTCGCACCGGATGGTCTTCGGCGCCGAGGTACGACTTCACGCCGACGGGCGCCCTCCGGTTACAGCTGGGCGGCCTCGATCGACTCGGTGTGCGTCAGAGCTGGTCCGACGGTCGGCGTGCACGGCTGGAGAGCAAGCTCGGGGACGTTGTGCTGGGCGTCGAGGACGCGCGCGCGGCACTCGAGGAGCGGCGAAGGCATTGGGCCGAGCAACATCGGCGCTGGGAGGAAGAACGGCAGCAGCGGTTCGAAGAGGAGCAGCGGCGCGAGGAGGAGAGGCGTCGCGTCGAGCGGCTGGAGGCTCTCGCGCAGCGGTGGGAGAGAAGCGAACGATTGCGACGATTCCTGGGCGCCGTCGAAGTGGCCGCGCAGAAGCAGGAGTCAGGCGCGCTCGCCGAGTGGTTGGAATGGGGCCGCATAACGGCGAACTTGGTCGACCCGATTCCGGCGGTTCTTGCCGAGATGGGCGACGGTACGGAACCTTCCTGACTTCGTTAGAGGAACCTACCCTCGCTCCACTGAGTTCGCTCTCATCAACTTGCGACCAGGCGTGGCCAGAGAGCGCCTAGGCACTCGACCTGCGGATGCTGGAACTCGACATCCAATGAGTCGAGTTTCCGCATGAGAGCCTTCTCCGCTGCCTCGATCTTTGCCCGCACGGTGCTCTCGTCGCCTACCGGTAACGAGTTCTCTCGCATCAGCTTTCGTCGCAGCGGGAGTTCATTCAGACGCTTCAGGAGTTCCCAATCCCGCAGCACGATATCCCCGCTCGAGCCAACGCCGATCTCGACTGCGGCAACAGTAGAGGAGCGCTTGCGCTCACCCTCTGTAACCCGGTCGCGCACGAGAAACACGACGAGCGGATTCGGGAGGACGTCGGAGGGAAGGCTACTGGCGGAGGCACTCCGCTGGAGTGCGTAGGACATCGCCCGGTCGATAATCTTGTGCCCGACGCCTAGAAGACGCGCGCCGGCCTCCGAGGATCGGTCCGTCCTATCGAAGCGCATATCATGATACTCGGGAAATATCCCCGGCTTGTCCTTCCATTCGTCGGGGGTGAGGAAGGAGATGGCTCCCTCTTCGTCGCGGATTTTTCGTCCGCTGAGGGCAAGGGCACTCTCAAAGAAGGGCTGTAGATCCGGCAAGTCAACTCTCGGAAGCTCTTCCGACACGTTCTGGAAGTCAAAGTTGGCTGCGTTTCCGACTAGACCCCGGACAATCTCGACGGCATCGTCGCCCCCAAACTTCGCCGTCTTCTCGTCGAACCAATCGGAAAGAGACTCCTTCTTGAGATTCGGCGCTTCGGCAAACAAGTCCCGGAAGAGCGAGGGTGAGGCCATACCCAGGACGAGTTGAAGTAGGTCTTCCGGCTCATCCATGACTTGGCCGAAAGCCTGCGTGATTCTCTTCAGCTTCTCGTTCAGGCGGTCCCAGATCAAGGACTCCACCGTGTCCGGGTTCCGGAAGCTAAGCACCTCGACCTGATGCTTCTGGCCATAGCGATTCAACCGACCCACCCGTTGGTGAAGCCGCATTGGATTCCACGGTAAATCCACGTGGATAATCACGTGGCAGTTTTCCTGGAGATCAATTCCCTCGCCCGCGGCCTCCGTCGAAATCAGGAACCTGTAGCGACCGACATTGAACGATTCAGCTGCCTCCTCGCGACCAGAGGCCACCGTTTCGCGGCGGCCATCGGGAAAGCGCACGTTGTCGAGACGGTGATCGCCGTTGATGAAACCGACCGTCCCTTCTCCGAAGCGCTCCATCAGGTACGTCATGAGCCGAGCCTGCGTGGCCTTGTACTCCGTGAAGAACAGGACCGACCGGTTTTCGAATCGTTCCGATACGATGCTCACGATCCGTTCGAGCTTCGTCTCCCGTTCGACGGCCTGCGCGTGACCCAATAGCTCGTGTAGCCTGGGCTCCTCGTCCTTCATCAGACGAAGGTCAGACGCCGCGCCTGCGATCTCCTCTTCGAGGCGGCTCAGCTCGTCATCTGAGCCTTGGCTCTCAGCCTGTCGATACTTCTCCAGCTTCTCGTTCAGGTCCTCGAGCTTCGACTCCCCGTCCTTAATTCGACCGATGCGGCGTTCGATGGCGCGCGCGATCGCCGCGATTGAGCTCGACGCGAGCTTCTGCATCGCGATGAGGACCAGCATCACTGCTCGACCCTGGCTGGACTCGAGAGACGACGCGTATGCGCGCCCTTGAAGGATGAATTGCGACAGGAGCTCGTAGAAAGACTGCTCAGCAGGCGAGAACTCGTAGGTCTCCGACGAGACAATCGGCTCCTGAAACAGGCGCTGCCCCTTCAGATCCGTCACCTTCGACTTGTTGTTGCGGATCATCGCCTTCGACAGCAGCGGAAGCTGTTCCGGGAAGGACTTCTTCGGGTCGAACAGGTCGGGGCGAAGAAGGTACAGCAGCGACACGAAGCCGAAGTTCTTTCCCCGGTGAGGCGTTCCCGTAAAGAAGAGCATCGAGTCGATGAGGCGCGCTTCGTTCAAGTCTCGGATCAGGCGGTATCCGAGAGTGGGCCCCTGCTCTTCGTCGGCATTGAGATGGTGCGCTTCGTCGACGAGAACGAGGTCCCACGGGCCGGATTCCATGAGCCTCTGTCTCCGATCCTTCCGCTCCAGTCTCAGGGTCTGCAGCGAAGCGACGACCTGGGAGTGCGTGCCCCAGAAGTCCGCCTTCTCGGTGTCGGCTTCGGGGAAGTATCGTGCGACGCGGATGTCGAACATTGTTCGGAGCCGGTACTGCCACTGCTCAACGAGATGCGCGGGCACGATGATCAGAAGGCGATTGACTCGACCACTCGCGAGGAGCGGCCACAAAATCATTCCGGCCTCGATCGTCTTTCCCAACCCCACGTCGTCGGCCACGAGCCAGCGCGTTGGCCACTCGCTGTTCACCTTGCGACAGACCCAAAGCTGGTGTGGAAGCAGCTCGATCCGGGAGCGCGAGAACACGCCCCAAGCGTCGTTGACCGAGCGGATCACCTCGGCCTGGAAGCGATTGATCACCTCGAGCGGCACGTCGAGCGCCGACCTGTCGAATGCTTCGATCGGCCCAAGTTCCGGGGACAGCGATGACTTGTCGCATTCCTCAATGCCGTGACCGAATCGAACAACGACCGTCGGCCCCTGGTCGACGATGACGCTCCCGAACCCGTGCGCGGGACTCTTGACCCGGCTGCCTTCCTCAAGTCGCTCGGACATCGAGATCACGCGATTACCCCTCAGGCCGATCCTGCGCGGCTAAGCAAGTGGTCACGGAGTTCGGGCCGCTTTGCCAAGATCATCAGCGGAATGTCGAAGTCACCCTGGAAGGTGGCACGTTCCAGACCGAGCTGTTCGACGAGAAAGTCCCAGATTGCTCGAGACCGAGCCTCGTGCGCTTCGTCCTCACCAATCCCGGGCCCTCCAATCTCTTCGATCAAGGTTCGGATTGTCTTCCCGGGCACGAAGCACAGCGGGTCTACCTTCGGGTTCGTGATGATGCCGGTTCTCCTCAGCTCACGAAGCGCGAAGCATGCCCCGATTCCCAACAGCGGTTGAAGCGGCGGCGCGTCGGGACCGCCGCCGCTGTACTCGGGATTGGCTCTCGGAGATAGTATCAGGCGAAGCGACGGCTCGGACGCCATCAGGTTGACGTCCACAAATGACTGCGCGTACGCGTCGATCCAATTGGCCATGATGTAGAGCTTCGAGTATTGACCGAGCCAATGGAAGAATGGAATCTGGTCAGACTGTCGCTTGACGTATTCGACGAGATGCTTGACGAGCGTTTCCGGAGATGCTCCGTGAGCGAGGTCCTGAATCCAGTTTCTCTTCGTGCAAAGTCGGAGGAACTCCCGGTTCTGCTCATCACTGAACCACCCCAGGGTTTCGAGGGAGGCTCGAAGCAGCAGTGTCAGCCAGGCCTCTCTTTCCTTGTCCGATCGAGGCCCAGCATTCTTCAGAGAATCGAGTAGGGCGCCTCCATCTGGATAGACGCGCTTCTGATACTCTGAGAGTTCTTCATCGCGGTGCACCGACCACCATTCGTGTAGGGCTTCGAGAACGGGTCCGGGATCGCGCTGAACCAGAGAGATTGGTTCGTTCGAGGTCAGGCGGTCTTCGTCGAAGCCGATTCGACCGAGAAGCACCAACTGATCCGGCCCGGCCATACCGTGCATGAGATCGCTCTCGCGCAGCGAATCTATCCACGACGCGACTCCGCGTGAGCGGATCTCGGCCGCCACCTGACTCGCTAACTGGCCTCCCAGCAGATACTCCATGAAGGCACGTCGCTCGTCGTCGGTGCCGGCCGCCACGCCCCAGTCTGCGAGTAGCTCGGCCGGCGCGCGCATCTCTCTGCGGCACACCCGGAAGAACTGTCGCCCCGAGTCGTCGTAGAGGGCACTCAGCACTCGGTTGGTCGGCGCAAATGCGGCACGCAGGCGTTCCTCGACGGTCGCACCGTCCGGCGAACTCACAAGAAGATCCTGCGCCGGCGCGAACGAGCCTGTCTGCGTTTCGAAGTGGAACTCGCTCAACATCTCGCTGACGACTTCGGCCTCGTGGCCAGGTTCCCCGGGCCGGTCGAGGCGGCTGATGAGTTCGCTGTTGAATACGGCTCCGACTGCGCTTGCGCGCTTTGAGTCGATCTCGCGTCCCGATTCCAGCTCGGCTTCGAGCACGTCCGTGATGCCCAGCCGACGGAAGTGGCCGCGAACCTCGAGGAGAGGTTCGAGCCGATCGGCGATTCGCGAGCCCGAAATCAGGCTGCCGGGCGTCGCGAGAGAGCGAAACGATGCAAGAGCCGATGCACTCTCGAACACGCTCGGCGAGTCGAGTTCTCCGTAGGTCGCCGATCGTGCGGCGGGCAACGCCGTCAGCGCTTCGTAGTCGCCAGGAAGCCAGGTAGGAAGAGCCTTTCGCTCCTCGAACAGCCTGCGAAGTCCGGCCTGCTTCGACCAGATCGCAGTTCTCAGGAGGCGGGGTTCGATCCCATCCCCAAGCAGAGATGTGCCCGACATCACTTCCCAGAGGGAACGCCAGAACTCGTACTCCGAAGTCTCCAGGCTGAGTCCGAACTCGGCTGCGAACGAGTCCCAGTCCCTCGCGAGATCGTGGGCTTCAAGAAGTGCTGACCCGATGGTGGCCCCAAACTCTCGTGCGATGTCGAGATTTCCCTCGACCGCCCCCAAGCGACCGCGGCCGACGTCCAGAAGCAGCGGTGCATTGAAGGCGAACCCGGCGGATTCCATCGACCGCGTTGGCGCCGTCACCCAGAAGGTCGGGGTTCCCTCCGGCAGAGGTGCGAAACCCCGAGCGTTGGTGGCAAGCAGAAGCGCTGCTCCCCGGGCGCCTCGAATGACTACAGCAGGAGTAGGCGAATGCGAACTACCGCGACTCGGCCGGAGGGCTCCGGTGAAGAGGTGCTCACTCCCCCGCAAGCTCTTCTCTTCCCAAGTCAGGTGTTCGGGAGCGTCATCTCCTTCGCGCAGTTCGATGGACTTGATCGACCTGGAGAACACGGGCAAGAAGTGGCCCAACTCCCGAAACGATTCCAGGACTTCGTTGGGCTCGAGTTCTACTTCCTCGGAGCGGCCGAGTTCGATCACAGTGGTCTCGCGAGTCCCGCTGGAATATGCCAGCGCGTGCTGATTCAGACGCTCGGAGTCTTCGTGTGGGAGCTTCTGGGGGAAGATTCCTCCCAGGACCTGGAACCCCAGTCGACCGCTCAGCACCAACGGCCGGTCGGTGAAGAGGAAAACGCTCTTGAAGCCCAAACCGAACTTGCCGGTGACCAGGTCGTCCTCTTCGCTCTTGTCCGAAGAAGACATGACGAGCATTTTCTCTAGGTCGCGGTGGTACCCGAGCCTACGCCCCTCACTACTCGGGAAGTTCGCGAGGCGGAACTGGTTGATGGGTCGGCCCCAATACACGAAGACGATCTCCGATCCATTCCAGCTCACCGCCATCTTCGTGGCTTGAGAGGGCGGAGCGTCCCGGTGCAACATCTGGCGCAGCTCGACCGCTGCGTCGTCGCCATTCTGGAAGAGCTCGAAGGGAATCGACGACGGTTCGTACTGGAAGTCAATCACCTTGGAACGGACGGCCGCCAGGGTTTCCCTCTGCGCGCGGGGGTCACTACTTAGACATTCGGAGAGCTCGTTGCGAAGCGCCCGCCGCCTTTCATCGAGTTCGCGACGCGAACCGACGTCGTCGGCCAGTCGCTCGAGTTCGGCTTCTCGGTAGCGAATATCATCGAAGTATCGACCAAAGCGGGCAAATATCTCCGAGTCGCGTCCACCGAGCTGCCGCACGTAGAAGAGCGCGTGGTCGAGGACGAGGCGCTGACTCACCTCGAGATCCAGCTGCTCGCTTTCCGCGAGTTCGCTCCAGAGAGAACCGAGATTCCCCGCGGCCTGGCAGTAGACCTTGTCAAGGATCACCGCCGCAGTGTCCCGGAAGAGGTTGATAAGGCGCGGGCGGGGCAGCGTTGCGGGATCTGTTCCGCGCAGGCTGATCTCGTAAGTCCGGTACCCGTGTCCCGGCGCATTTCGAAACTGCCCGACGATCAGATCGTCGTACTCTGCACTCATCGGGACCTGAATCTGATCGCCAAGCAGGTTCAACACTGACCAAGCTTGCTCAGCTCCCCCACGGGCCACACGGAAGAGGAAGCGCTGCTTGCTCATCGCAGCGTGCACGTCCTCGCCGGCCCCAGCCACCTGGAGAGAACCTGGTTCCGTGGTCGAGGGCAGAACCTCCCAGTCAATCCGCTGACGGAAATTCCGAAGAGACCAGCGAGGCTCGAGATATTCCTGTGCCTTGTCACAGATCTCTTGGTCATCACCGAGAACTGCGGCAAACCCGCCCAGCACTTCCGGTGCAACGTGCAGCTCGAAGTCACGAAGGTAATCGCCGATCGAGCGTGAATCGCTGCGCCGATCAGCGTCGTGGGAGGCCGTGTCGGCTGGATCCGTAGCGGCCTCGCCGCTGGACGGCACGAAGGCTTCGAGTAGTCGCGCGTGTTGTTCACCCAGTACGTGGTCTGGATCGACTCCGTGCGCGCCGAGGCACAGTTCCTCGACAGCTCTCCAGCTCTCTTTTCTGCTGAGCAGGGACAGGCCGGTAAGATTCATCGGTGTCACACCAGGAAGCTCGACGAGGGCCCGCAGGTACCACCCGTGTACGTCAAGGATGTCGTGTCGCTCGGTTCTCCTGGAGCCTGCGTGCTTCTCCGCCAGCCCCCTGAGACAACCCTTGATGCGCTCGACTCCGACGTCTCCGACGAGCATTTTGGCAAGCAAGCGTGGCGCATCAGGATCGCTGACTGCTCTCCGCAGCATCTCGACAACTGCAGCGCCTGGAAGGATCTGAACGGCCACGCCTTCGAACGCCTGCAACAACGTCTCGACGCCACCGTCCTCGAGAACGGACGCACGCAATGGCCCCAGACGAAACGCGGGATCTTGCGCCAGAGCCGTGCCTAGCGCTTCGCTGGCAGCCCGGCCGTGCAGGAGCAGGCTTCGACGGACCAGCCGAAAGGCCGCGTGTTCTCGTGCGTTGGCGGCGATTGACTCGATACCGATGACTCTCGAGTCGTGCTCAGCCGAATCGAGTATCGCGGTCAGGTTCTCTTCCGCTCCCCGAATGTCGATGATCTCATTTGGGGCTCGCGGCCCCTTCCGAGTTGACAGCCATGCGGTCGAGCGCAGCGCCGGCACGGACTCGGGGATGGCTCTGAGGCTCTCGAGCGCGTCCAGGACACTCGCTTGCATCCGCGACGGATCCT
>JAJFJX010000057.1 GCA_021773655.1 Panacagrimonas sp. | reverse complement strand
AGCCTTTCTTGTCGATGAAGCGCCCCATGGCGGCGCACAGCAGCGCCTGCGGCGGAATGCCCAACGTGTTGCGGGTGACCGCCGGCAGGGTGCCCGGCGCCTGCTCGGGCACGAAGTTGTGGATCCACTCCACCCGGTCCGGTGGAAAGCCTCGACCGACCATCCAGTCACGCAGCCCGCGGGAGTTGACGATCCAGCCGTGGGCATGGCGGAAGTAACGCAGCTTGTAGTACCCGCCCAGGCGCGCCACGTGCACCACGCCGGGCGGCGCCCGGGTCAGCCAGGTCGCGCGCGAGGCCCAGGTCTGCACCACCTGAACCTGCAGGCGCAGGATCGTCTTGCGGATCTCGTGCATGGAGCCGAGGTCCACGAAGTTTCGCATCGGCAGGCGCACCATCGGCAGCTCGTCTTCCAGCAACCGTGCCAGGTCCGAGCCTCGGCGCAGGCCGGCCACCACCGGGTGGCCGGCGCGGTCCAGCGCCAGGGCCACCCGCGTGAAGCTGGTTTCCGCACCGCCCATGCGCGGGCTGGCAATCACCTGCAGGCTGCTGATCGGATGATTCATTTCGCGGCGTCGTCGAGGAGGCCCATGACAGCAAGATAGCGCCGTGCGCTGAGATCGGCTCGGTATTCGGCGACCGCCTGGCGCAGCACCGCGGCCGGCAGGGGCGACCGCAGGGTGTGCCGCATGGCAGTGGCCAGCGCCTCGTGATCGGCCACCGCCACCAGCGGGCCGTAGCGTCCGTGATCGAGAATCTCCGCCGGCCCGCTGGGGCAGTCGGTGGACACGCAGGGCACGCCCAGCGCCAGGGCCTCGGTCAGCGCGTTGGGCGAACCCTCCCATGCCGAGGACAGCACGAACAGATCGGCGCGCGACAGCCAGGCATAGGGATTGGACTGAAAGCCCGGCCACAGGACCTGCGCCGCCACGCCGAGCGACTGCGCCAGCGCCTCGTGCCGCTGCCGGTCCTCCGGACGCGGGCCTTCGCCGAGCACGATCAGCCGCGCCGGCTGCCGTGCGTGCAGCACGGCAAAGGCACGCAGCAGGGTGGCGAAGTCCTTCTGCTGCGTCAGCCGGCCCATGCCCATGATCACCGGCATCGCCTTGTCGGCCAGCCAGGCATGCGGCACCGGCGCGGCGGCCTGTGTGGCCAGCTGCGCGGTGATCACCGGATTGCGGATCACGTGCACCCGTTGCGGGGCGATGCCGGTGATGGAGATCACGTCCTGACGCACGCCCTCGGAGACGGCGATCACGCCCTCGGCCTCGGGGTATCGCCTGCGCATCGGGCGGGTGCGCAGCCAGCGACTCAAGGCGTCCTTGCGCGACAGCGCGGTGGACAGGTGGGTCCCCAGGCGGATGAAGACCGGCACCGACACGCCGGCGCGTCGGCGCGCGGCCAGCGCGGCGCGACCGGCGCGGTCCTTGGCCACCAGCAGCGCGTCGGGCCGGGCCTGGCGCAGGTAGCGTGCAATCTCGCCGACGCTGGTCCAGGCGTGACGGGCACGCAGGGGCATCAGGTTGACCTGCGGCGGGATGCGCTGCGCGTGGCCGCCCCGGATCTTGAGCGCGAGCAGGTCGACCTCGACGTGTCCGACGAACTCGGCACATAGCTGCGTGACCATGCGCTCGACACCGCCGTCGCCGGAGAACGAGATCAGCACGCCCAGGCGCGGTCGCCGGGCGGCCGGGCGAGGGGCATCGGGCTCAGACATGATCGAGCGGATCGGATTCGGCGGCGGGAGGCGCTGCGCCCTCGATCACCAGCGAGTGCCAGATCGCGAACTGCATCAGGCTCCAGGTCTCGCGGGTGAGATCATGGCGCGCGGCCTGACGCTGCAGCAGCGCCCGCACCGCCTCGGGCCGGCACCAGCGCCGGATCGCCGGATTCTGCGGCAGCCGCGCCGACAACCGCTGCAGGAACGCGCCGCGCAGCCACTCGCCCACAGGCACATGAAAACCCGACTTGCGCTGCCACAGGTGCTCGGCCGGCAGGAACGATTCGGCCCAGTGCTTGAGAAAGATCTTGCCGGCGCCGCGCCGGACCTTCAGCGCATCGGGCAGCGACAGGCCGAATTCGATCACGCGGTGATCGCAGAACGGCACCCGCCCCTCCACGCCGCAGGCCATGAGCATGCGATCGGACTTGACCAGCAGGTCGTCGGGCAGGTTGGTGGCGATGTCCACCGACTGGCGACGCTGCAGGTCCGACCACGCCGCCGGCGCCTGCGCCCAGGCCTCGACATAAGGCTGGCGGTGCGTGTCCAGCGCATCCTGCAGTTCGGGCACGAACAGTCGCTGCACCCAGCCGGACCGCAGCTCGCCGCGCGCCCGAAAGCCTCCGCTGCCCGGAAAGCGCATGGCCTTGTAGCGGCGTTCGAGGGCCCCGGGGCGGTAGCGGCCATAGCCGGCAAACGCCTCGTCGCCGCCCTCGCCGCTGAACACGACCTTGAGTTCCCGGCCCGCCGCCTCTGCCAGCGCCAGGGTCGGCAGGCAGGCGTAGTCGCGCATCAGATCATCGGCCGCCCACACCATGCGCGGCAGGCGATGCAAGACCTGCTGCGAGGACAGGCGGATCGCCGTGTGCTGCGCATCGAACCGGCTGGCCATCTCGCCGGCAGCATCGAGTTCGTCCTTCTGCTGCGCGTCCGACCATCCGATCGACCAGGTGCGGATGCGCTGCGTGTGCAGGCGCTGCATCTGCGCCAGCAGCACCGCCGAGTCCACGCCGCCGGACAGGAACAGCCCCAAGGGCACGTCGGCGCGCAGGTGTTCGCGCATCACCTGCTCGAACAGCGGCGTCCAGACCTCTGCCGCCTGTTGCTGGGTGAGCGCCTGCGTCCGCACGTCGGTGGCGCGCCAGTAACGCTGTGATCGGATCTGCAGGTCGCGCGAGATGCACAGCGCCTCGCCCGGCAGCACGCGGTAAACGCCGCGCAGGATGGTCTGCCGTCCGCTGCCGTGCTGGTTCTGGAAATACTGCGCCAGCGAAAGCGGCTCGATCCCGGGCGTGCCCGGCAACGCAGG
>JAJFJX010000056.1 GCA_021773655.1 Panacagrimonas sp. | reverse complement strand
CTTCTTACCCAAGGATTGCATCCCTTCCGATGAACTATCTGTTCAGCGACGATGGCGAAGAGGCTAGCAAAGAAACCGCCACGGTAACACAGTCAACGGCGCTGACGGTGCACTAGCGATCTTCCGATCCGTCCTGTCAATCCGGTATTGAAATCGGGCGGCAGTTGACGTATCGGGTGATCATCTTCTCGGCAATCACGAATTTGGAGTGGGTACGATGCCGCGCAAAGCCAGGATTACGATTGATGCGGATTTGACAAAGGGGCAGCTGCGCAAGCTCAATGCTTTGAGAAAGTCCGTCGGTCACGAGATAGGTGAGAGAGCGTTTATTGAATGGTTCAAGACGGCAGCGAAGCCGGAGAAGAAACTTGAGGTCGACAAAAATGCCGAGCTAGTTGCCGCTGCGGTCGAAGATCTGATCGAGAAGCACAAGCTCAAAATTCCGAACGGCGGCTATCTCCTAAAGCGCGGGCGTGGTCGCGCAATTGTTACCCGTTCAGCTACAGACTAAGTCACCCGAAGGCGCGATGACCGCGCGGCGCATCCTCGACATCTCCGCGACGGACATCAGTACCCCCGAGCGCAACCAGCCGGGGCAGTCTCTGGTACACGCGTCTCGCCGTGGAGCGCCTGATCCTCGATGAGCTTGAGCGCATAGCCGATCCTGATGCCGCCGGGGTTCTGGCGTATTGAGCAGCGGTCCAGGCGTGAGACGGGGCAGCAGTTCTTTTGGCGGCCGGGGCCGCGGGCGCCGGAGCGTGCCCCTGCCGCTCCAGCCATGCGGCCTGATGCTCAATAGGGCAGGTAATGTTTGGAGTTCCCCCGGTTTTGCTCACGGGCGCTCCTTTCGTAGTTGACGGATGATTGGTAGCCGAGCGCCGAGTGGCGCCGGGCGGGGTTGTACCAGCCTTCGATGAACTGGAAGATGGCCATGCGGGCTTCGGCCTTGGTAGGGAACCTGCGCCGGTCGAGCAGTTCGCATTTCGAGCGTGGCGAAGAAGCTCTCACACATCGCGTTGTCGTAAGCGTCGCCGACCGAGACCCCGGCAAGAACCGCGGCGACGTTTCGATCGAAGAACGCTTGAGGCGGTATCGGATGAACCGATGTCGAGGCTGCCGGCAACGTTGAGGTGCTGCGGGCCCAACGGTCGCACGAGCAAGTGAGACGGCTGTGGTTGCGCTTGCGAGCAAGCCAAAAGGGCGAGAGACGGACAAAGCCATCAAAGTCGTACATTATGTGGAGTTGTAGCCGGTTTCCCAAATCGTCCTCGCTTGTGATAATGGCTTCCCGGCCCACTACAATAGTCCAGAATACCGAAGTCCAAGGGCTCGCATGAAAACACCATCATACAAACACCCCCCAATCACCGAGGCGGTAATTGAGATCCGGTTTGAAGCGGACCTTTCGCGGGGCTCGGTCGAAAAAATCAACAAAAAACTCAAGAACCGCTATGGGTCTTCAGATGCCGTCTCGACCGTGGGTTTTTCCATCAATTTGAAAGAGGGCGAGGTCTCCAGGCAGGACTCCTCTCTTGGGTTCAAGCTCGCTACGAGCGATCAGGTCGACATACTTCAGATCCTGCCGAGGACGTTGGCATGGTCCCGGCTCGCCCCATATACGGGATGGGAAAACTTCCAACCGCGTGCGCAGAGTGACTGGAGGGCCTGTCGAGAGATAGTTGGTGGTACAAAGCTAGGGAGAATTGGCATCAGATACTTAAATCGGATCGATATACCAATCAATAAGGAGGAGCAAAAAATACGCGTGGAGGACTATCTTACCGTGTATCCGTCATATCCAGAACCGAACCTAATTAACGGCTTTGACCAATATACATTGCAAGTACAGGGGAGGTTTGGCGTCGACGGTTTTAACCTAACCATCAACTCTCACGTGGTAAAATCGCCGTTGATCAACCATTTTTCGGTAGTTCTTGATCTTGATTTATCAGTTCAAGGTGAGCCGCCCCAGCACGGTGACAGGATATGGGAAATGGTGAATAATATGAGAGACCATAAGAATTCCGCCTTCGAGCAATGCATCACTGACAAGGCTAGGGAGTTGTTCTCGAAATGAGTACGGTTAGTCCACGCGGTTACGTCAGCCCGCCCATACGTTTTTCGTCATCTGGGGCTGGAGCGGACGCGCAAGAAATTACGACCGTTCTTGAAGACATTTATCGGCATCAGGTGGTCAATCTTCCGTCTCGGAGTAAGGTTGTGAGGCAACTGGAAGATCCGCTAGCGCACAGGCTATTTGATTCACTCGTACAGGTGAAACTGCTTACGTCGCAGGTTGCGATGCACCTTGACACCGAGTGGAGAAATTTACTGTTTGAGCAGCTCGACGACCTATTGGATGTAGATGACTGTCGTGACGATGACCCCGCTCTCGTTGCTTCCTCGTTTGAAACTTTTCTGAGGATGATAACGTATCATGGACCTATGCGGCGCCCAGGGCTCGGACTGTCCAATCGGGGGTTTCTTATTGGCGCATGGACCAGGGGGTCAGATCGCCTGACGATGGAATTTTTTCCGAAGGACTCAATTCGTTGGGTGTTATCCTGCCTGGTGGATGGTGAAATAGAGCGTGCGGCTGGAGAAACACCTTCTGCACGAATTACAGCTGTTTTATCGCCGTTTGACCCTGCACGCTGGTTCCAGGAGTGACCGGGAAAATTCCTGAAGCCGGTAACATCACGCGATTCGTTCCGAAGCGACTTCTGCGACGCGACGAAAACGGCAACGTACTTGGCATTGTTTGGCAAGCTTTGGAGCATAGAGAGGGCGAAAGCTATCTTTCGGTGACCTGGGTAGAACATTTCGACGCGGAGTATGAAAAAGGACTGATCAATTCTGCTTCCGCAATAGGGCGACAACTCAACGTGAAAAAGAAAGACGGTTTCTCAACGTCCAACGTCGGGGATATTCTTCGTATTTCAGGGTTGCGGGGGGCGACGGTGCGCATCATCCATGAGCCCGTAGAGATGAATGAAGGTCACGTTGCCATCCGGCGTTTGCCGAAAGAGGATACTGAGCTCCTTGCCCAATTGGCTGCAGATGCCTTTGTTGACACGAGACTTGCAGAGCAACTTCTTACGTTCTGACTTCGCGAGGCATGGGATAGCGCACGCTGCGATTTCCGACAAAACAAGAGCGCCAGGCGCCTTTCCTTTGGAGGGTGCATCCGAGCCAGTGGTCTTGTGAACCGGGGGAACGATGGGGACAAGCCCGTTAAACTATGATTGCGGCACATGGTGGGGATTTCTGATCTGCCTCGCCCTGGACTGGCAAACGCTTTTGGCGGGCGCCGTAGCGATCATAGCAGCGACCTGGACGGTCAAGTACATGCGTCGGCAGATTGCGGCTGAGTCGCGGCGGCACAAGGAGATCCGTGCAAGCAAGGCGTTCGCGGCTCGCGCCAGGCTACCGGACGCGTTGAGCGATCTGAGTGGCTACCTCCACGAAACTACAAAATACCTACGTGCGGAGGCCACGCACGCATTACCTGTCACACCGGATAATGCCATGGAGCAAATCAAATCCGGGATTGAGTTCGTCGATCCTCAATCGTCAGAGCGGCTATACGAAGTTGCTGTGCGGTACCAGACCCACCGGGTGCGCATTGGTGACTACAGTCAACAATCGACCGCCAACCGAGCCGATCGCCTGTATGACACAACCTGCCTTCAAGCGTTGGCGAATAGCTTGTTCAAGTTCGCGCGAAACGAGGAAGACATCGCGCCGAACGCTGCGCTCCGTCGGAGGGATATGATGGAGGCGTTGAACAATGTTCTTGGCCCTGGGGAATATCAGCGCTCAGAAGCAGAGTTTGTTGATGTGGTCGCTCGAATAGACCGCCGCCACGGGGAATAGATCCCAAAAAAGGCGGGACTGGCGCACAAGCGTTACCCACAAGTCCATCTCACCCATGCATTCCCACCGCCCTCACAAGCCTCGTGGTTTCGACCCGCAAGAGCAGAACGTCCTCTGCAGTAATTAGCCGCGCGTGGCACGCACAGTTCCGAACAGGCGTCAGCCTCCAAAACGTCTCTTGCACGGACTGTTTTCGGCGGAACACGAGCTCGAAGACGTTTCGCCAATTGTCCCGGCGCTCAATGATCTTCAATAGTTCGCCGAAAAACGCATACGCAATAAGCGGCTGACTTGGTCGACCGGTCTCCGCGCCCGCCTCCCTCCTCGCAACCCAAGCGGTTCGAGTCTCCTTGTCCATCTGCTCGTCGAGCCAACTTGGGCCATATGCTTCGGTCATTAGTTCGTCAACCACCTGTCGAAGCCAGACTTCGAGGCGCCGCACCGCCCGGAACACTTGCACCGCACGCTCTTCTTCCGCGCCGCCGTACGCGATTTCTGGAACTCGGTAGCCGGCCCCGTCGTATTTCTCGTCCGCGTCCGGAACCGTTGGTACTGGGAGATCAACCGACCTCAAGACATTCGGACTGTCTTTCCGAGGAGAGTTGAGTAGGCCCCGGTTGAAGCCTAAATCCGAGTAGAAAGCCAACCGGGCTGCTGGGTCACTGAAAACGCGCGTAGGCAATTCGCGAACGCTCCGCCAATCCCCGAGTGTAGACCTCATCGCGGCGGTCAATGCCCTGCCATACGGCTGAAGCGTGTTGATATGGACGCCTACCTGCTGAAGACCCCGAAGGTGGGACATCGTTGTCAACGTGTCTTCTAGGCCGAGATGACTCGGAATGGTAGGCGCGGTAACGGACATCGCCTTCTGCAGCATGGCCGCACTATCCTGCAGACGAAGCATCACGCCACGACGGTATTTTTCGAGGGCGACCGCGTCGGCTTCAGCTTTGGCCACAACCGAAGCCAAAGCAACGGAACGTTTCTTATGTTCTGCAAGGGCCGATTGTACCGTAGCGCCTTGCTGAGAGACATCCCCCAGAAAACCCAATCCGATGCGATCGACCTCTGACTGGAACGTGGCAAGGCCAGCCATTTGCTTCTTCAGTTGCAAAGCAGAACTCACGCAACCCACGGTGGAGATCGATTCGGTAAAGCCGTATTTCTCAGACTGTTTGAACATCTCGAAGTCGTTCATGGTGACTTTATGGTGACTTTCCCCTTCAGACCCGCCCCAAATTATGCGGTAACCCCTTGAAAAGATTGGTGGGCGCACAAGGACTCGAACCTTGGACCCGCTGATTAAGAGTCAGCTGCTCTGCCAACTGAGCTATGCGCCCGCCTGGGGTCTCGTGTAGCCGAGGGTGGGCGCCGACGCAAGACCCTATCGGTGGTGCCGGCTAGCGGTAGATCGTGTCGACCGGGGCGATAACCATCATCATGCGTTCCAGGCTGCCGTTGGCAGCCAAGAACGGGAAAACACCCCGATACACAGTGATATATTCGCGGTTTTCGACGGGGACGATGGTCTTTGAGTATTGTGGGGCACTGCTGCGTAAGACCCGATCCAGTTCCTGGCGCCGGAATTCGGCCGCGTCGTCGGGCAGGGCATCGCCATAGATCTTTCCCCGGTAGGAAAAACCAAAGGTTTCGGTACAGCCCTCGCCACAAATGATACAGCGCAATCTGCCATCGGCCTCGGGCTTGTGCAGCAGGACCCAGGGCAGCACTGCCGGGTGGGCGACGGGGTCG
>JAJFJX010000055.1 GCA_021773655.1 Panacagrimonas sp. | reverse complement strand
GCTGTTGGCGCCGGGCAGGATGGCCCCCCGGTGCGATCGGTGCCCTGCTTCGCCTGCCGCGGGACGGGTTAGCGCGGCAGCCGCTTCCGTGCGGAGCCGGCTTCGTGTGATGCCGGCACTTGGCAGCGCCTTGCGAAAGGCGGCGGTGCACCCGCTACTGGCCACTCTGCTGCCCTCTGTAGTCCGCGCTGGAAATCGAACTCGCTGGCGCGGGTTCGACAAGCGCTCTGGCACCCTGATGTGAGGCATCGCTGGCGACGGCTGTGTGAGCACCTTCGCGGGCACCTTGTCCGATACGAGTACATCCCCGAGCAAGCGTTGCCGGTCAATTGGCAATTTCAACAAGTTCAAGTAATGCCCGAGCCGGACCGGACACCGAGCGACCGGTATGTCGGACCCAGCCAAGTTCGCGCTGGGGCGCGAACCCTTGCATGTCGAGGCGCCGCACGCTGTCATCGATCATCGAAACCGGCAGCACGCTCAAGCCCAGGCCGATGGCGGCCAGCATCTTCAGGGTTTCGAGGTAATTGGTGGCAAGGCGAACGCGTGGGGCCACCCCACGGATCTGCAATTCGGCACGGATGATGCGGTGGGTATAGGTGTCCTCGTCCGGCAGCACGGCGGGATAGTGGGCCAGGTCCTCGATCCTGATCCGGCGTTTCCCGGCCAGTGGATGGTTGGGAGCGACCACCACCGCGAGCGGGTCGTGCCAGACCAGGCCGCTGTCCAGATTGGCCAGCGGCTGCAGAGGCAGGGTGACGATGCCAATTTCGAGCTTGCCGGCGAGCACCGCCTCGCAGGCGTCCTCCGAATCCATGAAGTGCAGGTCCAGGTCGACGTCCGGGTAATCGTTGACGTATCGCTTGAGTACCGGCGGCAGGCGGTGCAGGCCAATGTGGTGGCTGGTGCCGATCGACAGACGGCCGCTGATCCGGCCCTGCAACTGCGACAGGGCGCGACGTCCGTCCTCCAGTGTCTGGATGACGCGACGCGCGTGCGGCAACAGCGCGCGGCCGGCGTCGGTGAGCAGCACGCTGCGACCGATGCGGTCGAAAAGTCGCTGGCCGATCTGGTCCTCCAGGACCTTGAGGCGCTTGCTGATGGCGGGCTGGGACAGGTGCAGGTGTTCGGCTGCGCGTGTGAAAGAGGTGCTGTCCGCCACTTCGATAAAGGCTGCGAGGGCCTGGGTGTCCATGCGAATTATCATTCTGTATTTGCATGAAGTATATGAAAACCATTCATTGGAGTAATTGATGGCGTGCGCGCACACTGGCGGTCCGGTACACGCCGTGACATTGCCCACGACAGCGAGCAGCCATCCATGAGCGGCAGAACTCTCTACGACAAACTCTGGGACGCCCACCTGGTCCGCGACAGCGGCGACGGTTCGGCGCTGATCTACATCGACCGCCACCTGCTGCACGAAGTCACCAGCCCGCAGGCCTTCGAGGGGCTGCGTCTGGCAGAGCGCAAGCCGTGGCGTCTGGACGCCAACTTGGCGGTGGCCGACCACAACGTGCCGACGACCCATCGCAGTGACGGCATCAGCGACCCCGTCTCGCGGGTGCAGATCGAAGCGCTGGAATCCAACTGCGACCAAAGCGGCATCACGCTGTTTCGCATGAACGATCTGCGCCAGGGCATCGTGCATGTCATCGGTCCGGAGCAGGGCGCAACGCTGCCCGGCATGACCGTGGTCTGCGGTGACTCCCACACCTCCACCCACGGTGCGTTCGGAGCGCTGGCCTTCGGCATCGGCACTTCGG
Source organism: Panacagrimonas sp. (assembly GCA_021773655.1). Classification (GTDB taxonomy): domain Bacteria; phylum Pseudomonadota; class Gammaproteobacteria; order Nevskiales; family Nevskiaceae; genus Panacagrimonas. Next base: position 6,708 of record JAJFJX010000055.1, on the reverse strand, counting down.
AAGTCGAGCATGTGCTCGCCACCCAGTGCCTGGTGCAGAAAAAGTCGAAGAACATGCGGGTCACGGTGCGCGGCCATGTCGGCCCGGGCGTGACGGCCAAGGACATCGTGCTCGCCATCATCGGTCGCATCGGCACCGCCGGGGGTACCGGATACGCACTGGAGTTCGCGGGCGAAGCGATCCGGGCGCTGTCGATGGAAGGTCGCATGACGATCTGCAACATGGCCATTGAGGGCGGCGCGCGCGCGGGTCTGATCGCGGTCGACGACACCACCATCGCGTACGTCGGAAACCGGCCGTTTTCTCCGCTCGGGAAGCATTGGGACCAGGCCGTGGATTGGTGGAAGACGCTCCACAGCGACCCCGACGCAGCCTTCGACCACGAGATCGTGATCGAGGCCGCCGGCATCGAACCGCAGGTCACCTGGGGCACCTCGCCGGAGATGGTGGTGCCGGTGGGCGGCTGCGTGCCGGACCCGGCTGCCGTGAGCGATCCGGTCAGGCGCAGCGGCATGGAAAAGGCGTTGGCCTACATGGGGCTGAGCGCCAACATGCCGATTCGCGAGATCCGCGTCGACAAGGTCTTTATCGGCTCGTGCACCAATTCGCGCATCGAGGATCTGCGTGCCGCCGCCGCCGTGGTCAAGGGGCGCAGGAAGGCCGACAGCGTGATGCTGGCGATGGTGGTGCCCGGCTCGGGTCTGGTGAAGGCGCAGGCCGAATCCGAAGGTCTGGATCGTGTGTTCCTGGACGCCGGCTTCGAGTGGCGCGAACCGGGCTGCTCGATGTGCCTGGCGATGAACGCCGACCGGCTGGAACCGGGCGAGCGCTGTGCCAGCACGTCCAACCGCAACTTCGTAGGCCGGCAGGGGCAGGGTGGTCGTACGCATCTGGTGTCTCCGGCCATGGACGCGGCAGCCGGCGTGCTCGGGCATTTCGCCGACGTGCGGGACCTTTGACCGGGCATGCGTCCAGGTTTTCCCCATCCCTTGCGCCGCTCCAATGTCCAACCCCTTCCACCACACGCCGCCTGACAAGGGCCAGGCCTGGTTCATCGACGCGGTGCCGTACAACCGCGCGCTGGGTCTGCGCTATGTCGGCAGCGGCATCGGTCACGTGGCATTCGACTTGCCCTGGCAGGCCGAGCTGGTGGGCGACCCCGAGTCCGGCCTGATGCACGGCGGGGTGGTCACCGGGATGATCGACGCGGCCTGTGGCGGCGCGGTACGGACCCGGCCGCCGCGGCTGTTGCGGGTGGCGACACTGGACCTGCGCATCGACTACCTGCGTCCGGCGCGCCCCCATCAGACATTGCATTGCTTCGCCGAGTGCCACCGCCTGACCCGGCACATCGCCTTTGCCCGCGCGAGCTGTCATGACGGCGATGCCGAGGATGTGCTGGCCACCGCGGTCGGCACCTTCGTCGTGTTCGGCGAGGGCCAGCATTCACCACCACGCTCGCAGGGCTCCGGCTCGCTGGAGATTTCGCGATGACGACGCTGACCGACGACCTGCAACGTGCCCGATCCATCGAAGAGCTGCAGCCGCTGGTAGCGACGATTCCCTTCGCGCGCTTCCTCGGGTTTTCGATCCAGCGCGATGGAACCGACGTCATCGGGCGCATGGACTTTGCCGAACAGCGGCTGGGAAATGCGCGCATCGGCGCGGTCCACGGCGGCGCCATCGGCGCGCTGCTGGAGCTGACCGCCATCTGCAAGCTGCTGAGCATTGCCCGGACCGCGCGCGTGCCCAAGACCGTCAACATCACCGTGGAATACCTGCGCAGCGCGCAGTCGGTGGACACCTTCGCCCGTGCCACCGTGACCCGCCAGGGCCGGCGCGTCGCCAACGTGCGCGTGCTGGCTTACCAGGACGATGCCGCCAAGCCGGTGGCGGCGGCCAATGCACATTTTCTGCTCGCCGAATGAGGCGCTACCCGAGTTCACCGACATGAGAGCTTTCACCCAGGTCACCGCAACGGCGGCCCCGCTGGATCGGCCCAACGTCGATACCGACGCCATCATCCCCAAGCAGTACCTGAAGTCGATCAAGCGCACCGGCTTCGGCCCGTTCGCCTTCGACGACTGGCGGTACCTGGACCCGGGGGACCTGGACGTCGATCCGGCATCGCGGCGGCCCAATCCGGAGTTCGTGCTCAACCAGCCGCGCTACAGCGGAGCCGGGATCCTTCTGGCCCGCGAGAACTTCGGCTGCGGATCTTCGCGCGAGCACGCGGTGTGGGCGCTCGACCAGGCCGGCTTTCGCGCCGTGATCGCGCCCAGCTATGCGGACATTTTCTTCAACAACAGCTTCAAGTCGGGTTTCCTGCCGGTGGTGTTGCCGGCGGCAACGGTTGATCGGCTGTTCGATGATTGCCTGGCCACGCCGGGCTATGCGCTGACCATCGACCTGCCTGCACAGACGGTGCGCACTCCGGACGGCGCCACCTTCGCCTTCGAGGTCGACGCCTTTCGCAAGCATTGTCTGGTCGAGGGCCTGGACGATATCGCGCTGACCCTCAAGCAGGCCGACGCCATCCGCGACTACGAACTGCGTCGACGCCAGGAGGCGCCGTGGCTGTTCTGAAAGGACCGGCAATCGGGAATCGGGAATCGAAACGACACGCCCGCTTCCACCTTGAAGACTCCCCATTCCATCTGCGAACGAAATGAGCATGAAGATCCTGATTCTACCCGGCGATTACATCGGTCCCGAGATTCTGGCCGAGGCAGTCAAGGTACTGGACGCCTTCAAGGCGCAGGGCGAGCCGCTCGAATGGCGCTTTGCGCACCTCGGCGGCGCCGCAGTGGATGCCGAGGGGCATCCGTATCCGCCTTCCACGAAGCAGGCGGCGCATGCCGCCGACGCCATCCTGCTCGGTTCCGTCGGCGGGCCGAAATACGATGCTCTGCCGCGCGAACTGCGGCCGGAGCGCGGGCTGCTGGCGGTCCGCAAGGACCTCAACCTGTTCGCCAACCTGCGCCCGGCGCGGGTGTTCGATGAGCTGGCGGACTCCTCGTCGCTGAAAAAGGAAGTCATCGCCGGACTCGACATCCTGATCCTGCGCGAACTCACCGGTGACATCTATTTCGGCCAGCCGCGTGGCCGGCGTGTCAACGCCGAGGGACACGATGAAGGCTTCGACACCATGCACTACAGCCGGCCGGAGGTGGCGCGCATTGCCCGCGTGGCCTTCGAGGCGGCGCGCAAGCGCAACCGACGGCTGTGCTCGGTGGACAAGGAGAACGTGCTGGAAACCTCGCGTTTCTGGCGCGAGGTGATGGTCGAGGTGTCGGCGGAATACCCGGACGTGGAACTGAGCCACATGTACGTCGACAATGCGGCAATGCAACTGCTCAAGCGCCCCAAGCAGTTCGATGTCATCGTGACCGGCAATATCTTCGGCGACATCCTTTCGGACGAGGCTGCGATGCTGGCAGGCTCCATCGGCATGCTGCCATCTGCCTCTCTGGACGCCAACAACAAGGGCATGTACGAGCCCATCCACGGCAGTGCGCCCGACATCGCCGGGCAGGACAAGGCCAATCCGCTGGCCACGATCCTGTCGGTGGCGATGATGTTCAAGTACAGCTTCGACCGCGCCGACCTGTCCGATCGGATCGAGGCTGCAGTCAGGAAGGTCTTGCAGCAGGGTCATCGCACCGGTGATATCGCGATGCAGGGCGAGAAGATCATCGGTACGCGCGAGATGGGTGATGCGGTTGTAAAGGCACTGGGCTGATCGCTGGACGGTTCGTGTGAAACGCAAAGACGCAGGCAATGCAAGGTGGGACGCGAGGAGGATCGACAGGATCCTTTGGTCCTTTCGCTGCACGAAAACCTTGCGCCGCTGCGTCGGGGTTCTTTCTGAATGCGGGTCTGAAGGCTGGGAGTGGGCAGGATGATGAGGGTCGGATTCGTCGGCTGGCGAGGCATGGTCGGTTCGGTGCTGATGCAGCGCATGCTCGAAGAGCAGGATTTTGCGCGCATCGAGCCGCATTTCTTCACCACTTCCAGGGTCGGTGGCCAGGGGCCGTCGGTGGGCAGGGACATTGCGCCGCTGGCTGATGCCATGAGCGTCGATGCGCTCAAGGGCATGGATACCCTGATTTCCTGCCAGGGCGGCGACTACACCCGCCAGATGCACCCGAAGCTGCGCGCGGCCGGCTGGAACGGCTACTGGATCGACGCCGCCAGCACACTGCGCATGCAAGACGATGCCGTCATCGTGCTCGATCCGGTCAATCGCTACGTCATCGACAAGGCACTGAGCAAGGGGGTCCGGAACTACATCGGCGGCAACTGCACCAACTCCATCCTGCTGATGGGGGTCGGCGCGCTGTTCCGGGAAGGCCTGGTCGAATGGGTCAATTCCATGACCTACCAGGCAGCCAGCGGTGGCGGCGCCAATCACATGCGCGAACTGCTCAAGGGCATGGGCGTGATCCATGCTGCGGTGGCGGAGGACCTGGATACGCCGGAGTCGGCCATTCTCGAGATCGACCGCAAGGTGGCCCAGGCGATCCGCCAGGACGTGCCCACCGAGCATTTCGGCACACCGCTGGCCGGGGGGCTGATTCCCTGGATCGACGCCCAGATGGAGAGCGGGCAGTCGAAAGAAGAGTGGAAGGGTCAGGCGGAGATCAACAAGATTCTCGGCAACGCCCAGCCGGTGCCGGTCGACGGCCTGTGCGTACGCGTGGGCGCCATGCGTTGCCACAGTCTGGCGCTGACCATCAAATTGCGGCGCGACGTCTCGCTGCCGGAGATCGAGGCGATCATCCGCTCGGGCAACGACTGGGTGCACTGGGTGCCCAACGAGCGCCGGATCACGGAGCGGGAACTGACACCGGCCGCAGTCACCGGAGGGCTCAAAGTCGCCGTTGGGCGCGTCCGCAAGCTCGGTTTGGGACCGGAGTTTCTGGCGGCCTTCATCATCGGCGATCAGTTGCTCTGGGGTGCGGCCGAACCCCTGCGGCGAATGCTCGGCATCCTGCTGCAGGACGCCCCCTCGCGCCAGCGGTGACCATTGGTTCGCCTCCCTGGATTCCTGTATAAAACCGCGGGCATGCCTCGACTCATCCATGGCTGGTGCGGCGGGTGCGTCGGTAAGAGTTTCGGGGCGGCATCCAGGGAGAACCGAATGTTGGGAAGATTGGCGGTTGCAGCGGGGTTTTGCCTGCTGGTCGTCCTGCAGCAGGCCCAGGCGCTGGGCCTCGGCCGGATCCAGGTCCAGTCGGGGCTCAATCAGCGGTTCTCGGCCGTCGTGCCGCTTGTCTCGCTGAGCGACCAGGAAGCGGTCAGCGTGCGCGCACGCATGGCCGAAAATGCCGCGTTTGCCCGCGCCGGACTGGAACGTTCGGCCTACGTTTCGACCATCGAGGTCAGCGTGGTCACCGACGACGGCTCTCCGCGTGTGGTCATGTCCAGCCAGAGTCTGGCCCGCGAGCCACTGCTGAACCTGCTGCTCGAAGTGCGTACCGCGGGCGGGCCGCGAATCTTTCGCCAGTTCACCGTGCTGCTGGACCCGCCCCTGGTCGAGGCGCCGGTCGCGCCGGTCGCGCCGGCCGAGTCCGCTGCCGATGCAGGAGATGAACCGCAGGCGAGCGAGGAGGCCGAGTTCTACCAGGCCCCGAAGGATCTCCTCCAGGACGGCTCGCCCGCAGCGGCCGCGACACCCGCACCGGCAGACGAGGACATCACGGCCGGATCGGTACCCGCCGGCAGCGATGCGCGCCGCTACGGCCCGGTCCGCAAGGGCGATGCGCTGTGGCGGATCGCCACGGCAGTCAAACCGCCCGAGGTCGGACTCCACCAGGCAATGCTGGCACTGTTCGAGGCCAACCCGGCTGCGTTCATCGACGGTGACATCAATCAGATGCGCACCGGCGTCGAATTGACAGTGCCCTCGGTTCAGGACATGCAGCGGCTGCGCGAATCCCGGGCCGCGTCGCGGGTTCGCGAACTGAGCCAGCCTGCGCAGTTCGACGCATCAGCCGACGCATCAGTGGCCGAACCGGCGGTCGACGCATCGATGGATGCCGCGACAGGGGCGGGCGGCGATTCCGCCTACGGCCCCGGCCCGTCGGACCCCGTGCCGCGGAGCGCCACGCAGGCCACGCAGGCCACCAAGCCCCCATCGCCGACTGTCGCCGAATCCGACCCGGCAGGGCCCAGCGGTGATCCGGCTGCCGGCGATGAAGTGGCCGGAGCAACCGAACCTGCGCCTGCCGGCCAGCAATCGCTGGCCCCTGCTGCCGACCCGATGGTCTCCGAGCCCGGCACTGCCGCCGGAGATCCGGGCACAGGCAATCCGGCACCCGCCGCCGACGATGCCGCGATGTACGACGAAGACGAGATCGTCGAGGGTCCCGCGCAGGCAAGGTCGGCGGCGGAATCCGGATCCGAGTCCCTGCTGCAGCGCCTGTTGGTGCCGCTGCTGATCGGCCTGGCGGTCATCCTGCTGATTGTGTGGATGATTCGGGCCAGGCGCCGCAGCGAGGCGCAGCAGGCCTACGAGGACGCTCACGCCAGCAGCATTGGTTCCGGCCCGGTGCCGCGACGCTCGTCACAGTCTTCGACGCCAATGCCGGCGACCGCGCCCGACGAAGCCGAGGATGAAGATGACACCACCCGGGTCGGTCAGCCGACGGCGGCCGCCGGACTGGCCGCTGCCGCAGTTGCCGCAGATCGTGCCAGGACCGCCCG
>JAJFJX010000054.1 GCA_021773655.1 Panacagrimonas sp. | reverse complement strand
AGACCCCGTCGTGCACGTGGATGCGGCCGCTTTCCTGCAGCGCGCGCAACAGCTCGCAGCAGAAGTAGGGGTTGCCGCCCACCTTCTGGGCCAGCAACTGATCCAGCGCGCGCGGCAGATCGGTCACACCCAGCACCCGCTTTGCCAGGGCGCGCACCTCGGCGTCCGACATCTCGCCCAGGCTCAGGCGCTCGACCGCGGCGCTGCGCAGGGCCGGCGGCCATCGGCGCTCGGGCAGCGGGCGCGAGGTCAGCACGATCAGCCAGCGTTCCGGCTTGCGTGCCAGCCAGCCGAGGTAGGCCAGCGAGGCCGAATCCAGCCAGTGGGCGTCTTCGAGCGCGATCAGCAGGCCGCGGTCGGCCGCGAAGTGGCGCAGCACCGCGCGCATCACGCGGTGGGTGTTGGCCGCGCGCACGTCGCCGCGCAGGTCGCGGGTGTGCACGGTGTCGGTCATCGACAGACCCAGCACCGGGCCCAGCAGCGGCAGCCGGTCGGCGATGTTCCGGGCCGCGGCGAAGCGACTCAGGATGTGCTGGGCGGCGTGTGCACCGTCCAGGTGGGGAGGAATTTCAAGCAGGTCGCTGAAGATTGCGCGCCAGGCCAGATACGGCGTGCTGAGGTCGACCACGTCGCCGCTGCCGCCCACGCAGCGCAGAGCGTGATCACGCGCCTGCCGGCGGGCTTCGGCCAGCAGCATGGACTTGCCCAGACCCGCCTCGCCTTCGATCTGCAGCAGCCCGCCGCGGCCGGCAACCAGCGCCTCGACGCCGGCCTGGATCCGTCGCCTTTCCTCGCTGCGCCCGACCAGCGCAGTGCCGGGTGCTTCTCCGGCCGGTCGCCGGCCCAGCGGCCGGCTCACCCGCACCGCCTGCTGTCGGCCCTTGACCTGCAGGTCCTGCGGCGCCGAGAACAGCAGGCGCTCGCGGGCGGCCAGCGCGGTGTGCTCGTCGCAGAGGATCTGGCCGTGTGCCGCCTGCATCAGCCGGGTGGCGACGTTGGTGCCGTCGCCGAACACGCCGAAGGCCCGTCTGCGGGTGTTGCCGAATCCCGTGCACAGGGCGCGCGCGGTAGCCACGCCGATGCCGCCGTCGACCCCCAGCTCGCGCAGCGCGGCGAGCATCTGCTCGGCCGCGCGCACCGCGCGCTCCGCGTGGCGTTCCGGCGCCGTGGGCGGCAGGCCGAAGTCGCCGGCCACCACCAGCCCCTTGTCGTCCAGGCTCAGGCGCGGCGAGCCGCCGAACTGCTCCAGCAGGACCTGGAAGCGATGCACGCTGTGGTGGACGGCGTCCAGCATGCCGGGCTTTAGCCAGTCCACACCGTGCAGCCCGACCACCACCACCGTGACCGGCCGCACCTCGGCCAGCCAGGCACTCTGACCGGCACGGGCGCGGTGCAGCACCACGGCTGGCACCAGGGGCTCGAGAGCTGCCAGCGCGGCGGGCGCGACGACGGCCGGCGGCCGCGATGGGGTCGGTTCGATGGCGGCATCGGGTGCCGGTGCCGACACGACGGCGGGCAGCTCCAGCAGACGATGGGCACCACTGGCCAGGCGCCTCGTGCGCAGCGTGAACGACAGCAGCGCGCGGGCCTCGTGATGCAAGGTCACCTCACCGGGGCGGCCGAGGCGCTCGGCCTCGATGGCGGCGCTCAGCGCCGGGCCGGCGGCGAGCAATTCCCAGCGCCCGCCGTGGCCACCGGCCAGCGCACAGCGCAGGTCGCCGGCGCCGATGCCGATGCGCGTCGGTTCGCCTCCCCCCAGGGCCTGCTGGATGTGGTGTGCAGCCCGCGTGGCGCACTCGGTGGCGACGACCAGTGCGTCACGGTCGCGGGCCGGCCAGACGCAGAGCATGGAGTCGCCGGCAAAGGTCAGGATGTCGCCGCCCTCGGCGTGAGCGGCGTCGATCAGGTGGGAAAAATAGCGGTCGATTTCGGCATCGAATCGGTCCAGCGCCGTGCGGCCGCCGGCGGTCGCCAGCTCCACACGCCCGGTGAAGCCCACCATGTCGGTCAGCAGCACCGCGGCCATCTCGAGCCCGAGCAGGCGCGAGGCGCAGCCGGCGTCACGGGCCAGGTGCTCGCGCACAAGCCCCGGCACGTAGCTCGCCAGGTAGCCCCCCTCCATGGTTGCCGCTCCCCTCCCGTCGACGCCGCTCTTTTGACGCTGCGCCGATGCAAGCGCCAAGCTTAACGGGGTTGGTCGCCCACCGGAGGCGAACCCCGGGGAACCACCATGCATGCTGCCAAGACACTTGCCGCCCCGGTGGTCCTCGAACGCCGCACGCGAGCCGGTCGTGACGCGCGCCAGGACGGGCGCCTGCAGGCGCACGTGCAGCAGGGACTCAATCTGTTTCTGCCGCTCAAGACGCGCGCGCAGATGCCGGCACTGCTGGAGCAGCTCAAGCTGCAGCAGGATGTGGTCAACCAGGCGCTGGCCGGTCTGCATTACGTGCATTTCGCGCGCTTCCTGCCCAGTCCGGACGGCAGCACGCTGATGGTGATCACGGTGTTCGACGGAGACCTGCAGAGCTACCTGATGGACTTCGTCGCCGTGCTCGGCGAGGTCTTCAACCTAATCCTCGAATTCGTCCGGGGCGCCCCGCCGCTGCCCGTGCAGGCCTATCCGCGGGCGTTCTGCGAGTTCGTCGATGCCCACAACGTCGTCGAGGTCCAACCCTGGGCGGCGTATCCGTCGATGACCGTGCTCGACATTCTCGGTGCGCGCCTGGATGACTGAACCGACGCTGGACCTGGAGGACATCCAGGGCAACCTGCTGCGCGGCTATCACATGCCGCTGGCGCTGCACATCGCGTTTGCGCTCGATCAAGTGCCCGCTGCCCGTCGCCTGATCGGACGGCTCGCCGGACTCGGTGCCAACGGATTGCCGCAGGTCAGCACCGCGGCCCTGTGGCAGGACCGGCCGTCCTGCGCGATCAACCTGGGCCTGACCTATGCCGGGCTGCAGAAGCTGGGGCTGCCGCAGGCCGTGCTCCAGCGCTTCCCGCCATCCTTCGCACAGGGGCCGGCGTGGCCGGACCGTGCGCGTGCCCTGGGCGATACCGGCATCAGCGATCCGCAGCATTGGGAACTGGGCTCGCCCGGCGACCCGGCGGTGCACCTGCTGCTGTCGATCAATGCACGCCTGCAGTCCCGACTCGATGAACTCGCCGCCGATCTGTGCAAGGCCTTCTTCGACGCCGGCGCCTCCGAGGTCTGGCGCCGCCAGGCCGAGGCCCTGCCGCAGGACCGGGTGCACTTCGGCTATCGCGACGGCATCGCCCAGCCGCGCATCCGCGGCGTCGACGAGCGACGCATCGGCGCCGCGCAAAGCTCGCGCAACGATGCCCAGCCCGAGGCCCCCGCCGGTGATTTCCTGCTCGGCCGTCGCTACGTCAATTCCTACGGCGGCAATTTTCTCGGCGACCTGCCGCCGGCGCTGGGCGACAACGCCACCTACGGCGCCTTTCGCGTGCTGCGTCAGGACGCGGCCGCGTTCGAGCGCGTCCTGCAGCGCAACGCCCGGCGCTGGAAGATCGACAACCCCGAGTGGCTGGCCGCCAAGATGATGGGGCGCTGGCGCAGCGGCGCGCCGCTGGTGCGCGATCCGGACCGCGACCCCGGGTCCAGGCCCGAACTGGATGGCGACACCATCAACGACTTCGACTACGCGCCTGGTCGGCAGGACGAGCAGCGTTACGACGACGCACGGGGCCTGCGCTGCCCGGCCGGCGCGCACATCCGGCGCCTGAATCCGCGTGGCGGGATGGCCATGGGCCAGCCGCACACGCGCCGCATCGTACGTCGCGCCATGCCCTACGGGCCGGAGTACGTGGCCGGGGATGGTCAGTATCTGGACGACGGTGTCGATCGCGGATTGCTCGGCTATTTCCTGTGCGGCGACCTCGCCATGCAGTTCGAGTTCCTGCAGTCGGTGTGGGCCAACCAGGACCTTTCCGCCTGTGGCCTGCGCGGCACCCGCGACCCGATTCTCGGCGCCCACCCGGCCGAAGGCGGCCGCTTCGTGATCCGCACCGATGATCGCCGCGACCCCATCGTCATCACCGACCTGCCGCGGCTGGTGAGCACGCGCGGCGCGCTGTACTGCCTGCTGCCGGGCATCGGCGGCCTTCGCCACCTGGCTTCGCTCACATGAACCCGACTCCGGACGCCGCCAGCCGCCAGCCCGACCACACCTGGCCGCTGCAATCGACCGACAGCCCCAACACCGGCACCGCGCATGTCTTTCTGGCGCCAGGCCATGAGTTCGTGCGCTACCCGCTGCTGATGGTCGAAGGCTTTCCCGGCAGTCATCCGCTGTCCTACCTGCTGGCGGTAATGGACCAGCATCGGTGGATGGATGCGCTGCTGGGGCTGGGCTATGACGTGATCCTGCTGGGCCTTGACCAGGGCGCCGACCGCATCCAGGCCAACGCCGGACTGGTCGAAGCTGCGGTACACAAGCTGCACGGCCTGACCGAAGCCCCGCTGGTGCTGGCCGGCATGAGCATGGGCGGGCTGGTCCTGCGCTACGCGCTGACGCGCATGGAGCATCAGGGCCGCGTGCATCGCTGTGCGGTGATGCTGACCCTGGACACCCCGCACGGCGGTGCCTACACCAGCCTGGCCGCGCAGTGGTTTGCGCAGCACTTCGCCGCCGTCGATGACGGTCTGAAGAGCCTGGCGGCGCTGCTCGACAGCCCGGCCAACCAGCAGTTCATGCTGCAGTGGCTGCAAGGGCAGCGCGTGCAGGCCAGCCCGCTGCGCAAGCAGTTCTTCGACGAACTCCGGGCGCTCGGCGACTACCCGCAGCACTGCCAGCGCTGGGCCATCGCCAGCGGGCGCGGCAGCGGCGGCTCCAATCTGCGCGCCCACCAGCGGGTGCTGGACTGGGTCGATGCCCGGCACGATCACACCGCCATGCTGTGGACGCAGGGGGATGGCGATCAGCCGGTACCGCTGGCGCGCGGCCGCTGTGCCGGCGTCGAGCTGCCGGCGCTGTCGCTGGCCGGAGAGGTCAACCGCGAAGGGGTGCCCGGCGGTCAGGGTCGCAACTTCAGGCTGGCGGCCGACGCCGCCGCGCGCATCGGTGGGGCTAGCGTGGGGCTGCTGACCCCGGTCGATGGCGTGGTGCCGACCCTCAGCGCGCTGGGCCTGCCCGCGGACCTCGATCCACTGGCGCCGATTCCGCCCGAGGGCGCCAAGGGCTGCCCGTTCCACGCCTATCGCTACCAGGCCAGCGATCATCCGCACCTGTACTTCGATGCCGACACCGCGGCGTGGCTGTTGCAGCGCCTGGGCCGGGCCGAGCGCCTGGCCTTCGTCGACCCCGCGTTCGACCCCCACGACCTGGCGTTCCAGAAGCATCCCTACCCGGTCTATGCGCGCCTGCGTCAGCGGCAAACCCCCGTGCTGTGGGTGGAGCGTTACCAGGCCTGGTGGCTGTTCGCCGAAGGCGACGTGCGGCGCGTGCTGCAGGACCCGACCGGCTTCGTGAAGAAGCTGGACCCCGAACCGGCACCGCCGGCGAGGATCGCGCCGTTCGATGTCGACGACTATCTGGGCCTGGGCGTGTTCGCATCCGACCCCCCGCTGCACGCAGAACTGCGTGCCCACCTGGGCCCCTTGTTCGAGCAGGCCATCGCATCGGCCGCCACGGTCGCCGAACAAGAGGCGCAGCGCTGCCTGACGGCGATGCTGGGCGAGCCGCCGGCCGCCGGCGGACGCATCGAGCTGATCACCGCTTACGCGCTGCCGCTGCCCTCGCGCGTGCTGTTTCGCCTGATGGGGGTGCCGGAGGCGCACATCGATCTGCTGGTGGGCTGGGTCACCGCCGCGGTGGCGGCGCACGACATTACCCAGTCCGCGGGTGTGCGCCTCGGCGGCGGCACCGCGGCGATGGCACTGGCGGCCTACTTCCAGGGCCTGCTGCGGGCGCCGCTGGCGGCCCGCCCGGTCACGCTGCTGGAACGGCTGGCGGCCTCGGCGCAGGACGGTGGCCTGGCGCTGGACAAGGTGCAGGCCAGCGTGGTCAGCATCGCCATCGCCGGTTACCTGTCCACCACATTTCTGATCGGCACCGGCCTGCAGCACCTGCTGGCCAACCCGCAGGCCGCCAGGACGCTGCTGCACGGGAATGCCGCGGCGCAGTCGGCGGTGATCGAAGAGCTGCTGCGGCTGGATGCTCCGGCGCAGATCGTCGACCGCGTGGCGGCCCAGGACGTGCAACTCGGGGGCGCGACGATCCGCAGCGGCGATGCGCTGATGCTGGTGCTGGGCGCCGCCAACCGCGACCCGCGGGCCTTTGATGATCCCGATGCGCTGCGCCCGGGCCGTCCGGTGGAACCCGGGCATCTGAGTTTCGGTGCCGGCATTCACCACTGCATCGGCGCCCCGCTGGCGCGCGTGGTGGCACCGATCGCGCTGCGCGCGCTGCTGGGCCTGCGCGGGCTGCGCCTGGCCGGGCAGGTGCAATGGCAGGCCGACCCCTACCTGCGCGGGCCGACCAGCCTGCCAGTGGCCTGGGGATGAATCAGGGGTGTCGGCCGTTCCGGACCGGAGGGGTGCGGGACTCCAGGACGGCTCGGGCTCCGCGGGTGAACCCTGGACGACGGCGCCGGCCTGGCCGGATTCCGGGTGGCGCCTGGCGGTATCGGAAGGGTGGTCCGGATCAGGCCGTCGGCTTCGCCGCCAGCGCCGCGATCTCGCGTGCCGCCGCCACCAGCGCAAGCCGAGCCACCACGCCGTAGGCGTAGAACCGGTTGGGCTTGGCGTCCGGGGCTTCGGACAGGTCGGGGTGGTTGCAGCAGCTTTCAAACGGCAGCGGCTTGAAGCTCATGCCGGGCGCGTTGAGGTTTTCCTGCTTGCCGCGCTTTTCGTTGACGCGGTAGAAGCCGCCGACCACGAAGCGGTCGATCATGTACACCACCGGCTCGGCGCTGTGGTTGTCCGGCCCCCAGGTCTCGAAGGTGTGCACGCCCTCCTGCAGGATCGCGCCGGTGACTTCGCGGCCTTCCTTGGCGCTGCTCATGTGGGTGCGCGCCTTGCGGTTCATCTCGCGCACGTCCTCGGCGCCGCGCACCGTCATCACGCCCATGCCGTAGGTGCCGGCGTCGGCCTTGACGATGACGAAGGGCTCTTCGGTGATGCCGTACTCGGCGTACTTCTCGCGGATGTCCTCCAGCAGCAGCTCGGCGTTGGACACCAGGCATTCTTCGCCTTCACGCTTCATGAAGTTGATCTGCCCGCAGTTGCGGAAGCGCGGGTCGATCCACCAGGGGTCGATGCCGGCGACCTTGGCGAACTCGCCCGCGGCGTCGCGGTAATTGCTGAAGTGCTGGGTCTTGAGGCGCGCATGCCAGCCGGCCCCCGGCGGTGGCGAGACGGTCTGCGACAGGCCCCTGAGGATTTCGGGGATGCCGCCGGACAGGTCGTTGTTGAGCAGTACCAGACAGGGCTTGAAGTCGCCCACCCGCACCGTCTCACCGTCACGCACCAGCGGTTCGAGCAGCAGCGTGCGCCCGGAAGCTTCGAGCGGCAGCGGGGTCGACTCGCGTACCTCGGGGTTGAGCGAGCCGATGCGCACGTGAAACCCGGCTGCGCGGATCAACTCGCTCAGGCAGGCGACGTTTTCCAGGTAGAACCTGTTGCGCGTGTGGTTCTCCGGCACCAGCAGTACGCCGGTACAGGTGGGGCAGGCGCGTTCCACCGCCGACTGGATGGCCTGGATGCACAGCGGCTCCATGCTCGGCGCCAGGTTGTTGAAGCCGCCAGGGAACAGGTTGGTGTCCACCGGCGCCAGCTTGAAGCCGGCGTTGCGCAGGTCCACCGAGGCGTAGAACGGCGGCGGCGTGGCCAGCCACTGCCTGCGGAACCAGGCCTCGATATCAGCGCTGCGGGCGATCAGCTGCTGTTCGAAGCGCAGCAGCGGCGCGGTGTGGGGCGTGGAAAGTTGCGGGATGGTGCCGAGCATGGCGGTCGCGGTCAGTCAGGTCGACGCAAAGCGTAGCCCATCCGGCCAGCGGTTCCGTGGCGGTCCCCATTCCGGTCCGCTCCGCTCCGATCCGATCCGATCCGGTCTGGTTCGTTATGGTCGTAGGCGCTGGCGGGCGGTTGTGCTACATATCGTGGCCACTGTGGGGATCTGTTCTTCAGTGCGTGTCGGCGCCCGCCGGCCGTCAGCCGGGATTGCACATCGAGGGGGAGACTGTGTCGACTGCGGCAACGGCCAAGATCATGGTGATCGACGACAGCCAGACCATCCGCCGCACGGCGGAGACGCTGCTGAGCAAGGAAGGCTTCACGGTGGTCACTGCGCAGGACGGCTTCGAGGCGCTGGCCAAGATCGCCGACCACCACCCGGACCTGGTGTTCATCGACATCATGATGCCGCGCCTGGACGGCTATCAGGCCTGCGCGCTGATCACGGCCAACCCCCGCTACGCGTCGACGCCGGTGATCATGCGCTCCTCCACGGACGGCCTGATCGACCGCGCGCGCGGTCGCATCGTCGGCTCCGACGAATACCTCACCAAGCCGTTCACCCGCGACGAACTGCTCGGCGCAGTGAAGACCCACCTGCGCCGATGAGCGCCGCGCTGCGCGCCCTGCGAGGCGATCCCTACCGGCTGCTGCAGGAACTCGACCGCCGCCTGCGGGCCTCGCGCGCCCAGGGGGGCGAGGGCGGCACCGACGTCTGGCAGGGGCTGGCCTTTCGCCTGGGCGAGCGCTGGATGGTGACGCCCAAGGACGACGTGCGCGAGGTGATCCCGCCACCGCGCCTGACCCGCGTGCCCAACGCGCGGCCGTGGCTGGCCGGCGTCGCCAATGTGCGCGGCAGCCTGCTCACGGTGGTCGATTCCGGGCGCCTGCTTGGCCAGGGGCCCAGCACCGAACAGCGCACCGCGCGCGTGCTGGTGCTCAACTCCGAACGCCTGCCGGCCGGGTTCCTGGTTGACGAAGTCGCCGGCTACCGCCAGTTCACGGTGAGCGAGCAGGCTGTCGCCCCGGATGACGCGGACGACGCTGCCGGCCCTTACCTGCTGGGCGGCTTTGCCCGCGAAGGCCGGCAGTGGCCGGTGCTGAGCCTGCACCTGCTGGCGCAGTCCGACACGCTGCGGCGCGCGGGGTGGTGAGATGAGCCAGACCACGGAACGTCTGCCGTCGTCGATTCGCGGCGTCAGCGCCGGCCTGCACTGGGTACGCAAGGAGCTGGATCTCAACCTGCAGCTGGCCAGCCAGCTGATAGAGCAGCACGCCGAGACGCCGCAGGGCGAGGCGGTGCTGCACAAGGCCACCGCGCACCTGCAGGAGGTGCGCGGCGCAGCGGTCCTGATCCAGGCCTACGGGGTGGCGCTGCTGGCCGAGGAGATGAAGCAGACCACCCAGGACCTGGCGGCCGGGCGCGTGCACGAGCCGGAGCCGGCCTACGCCGCGGTGGTCAGTGCCTGCGTGCAGGCCAGCGATTACCTCGACCTGCTGCAACAGGGACAGCAGGACAGCGCGCTGATCCTGCAGCCGATCATCAACGAACTGCGCCTGGCGCGCGGCAAGAGCCTGCTCACCGAGGGCGACCTGTTCGTCGCCCAGTTCCGCGTGCTGGGCCTGCAGCTCCAGCGCAGCGCAGCGCCCTCGCGCCAGGACGCCGACCTGCAGACCGAGGCGACGCGCCTGTCGCCGGCGTTCTCCGGCGCCCTGCTGTCGTGGTTCAAGGAACAGGACACCGCGCAGTCACTGAGCCGCATCGGACGTATCTGCGAGGTGCTGGCCGAGCTGTCGGGCGAACGTCCGATGTACCAGTTGTGGCGGACTGCCGCGGCCTGTGTCGAGGCGCTGCTGTCGCGCACCCTGGACGAAACCCTGGAGCTCAAACGCCAGTTCGGCCGCGCCGGCCAGCTGCTCAAGATCATCGGCGAGTCCGGCGAGGCCGCGGCGCTGCGTCAGATGAGCGATGTGTCGCTGCGACTGCTGTTCTATGCCGGCCGTTCCAGCGGCGCCGGCGCGCGCGTCAGCGAGCTGCGTCGCGCCCTGGACCTGGAAACCTGGCTGCCGGCGGTGGAAACCGTGCAGGCCTGTCGATCGCGCCTGCGCGGGGCCAACACCGGCCTGCTGGTGCGGGTGGCCGAGGAACTGCGCGCCGACCTCGCCGAGGTCCGCGACAGCATCGACATCGCGCTGCGCACCGGCGCCGGTGGCGACGAACTCGACGCCACCGCGCAACGACTCAAGCGGGTCGCAGACACCCTGCTGGTGCTGGGCCTGTCGGCCGAGAGCCTGGCGCTGGCGCAGCCGGTGGAGACCCTGCAGGAGGCCGGCGAGTCCGGCGTGGCGCAGACCGCGCTGTGGATGGAGTTCGCCACCGCCGTGCTGCAGGTGGACCTGTCGCTGGAAGGGGCGCTCTATCGCCAGTTGCAGGCCGTGCCCGGCGCGCCGGAACAGGGCGCCCGGCTGTCGGTGGCCGACCTGCGCGAGGGCACCGCTGCGCTGTATCGCGAATCGTTGGTCAACCTGGCCCGCATCAAGAATTATGTCGAGGCCTACATCGGCAGCCACGACGTGTTGGGTCTGCCCGAGGCCGCACGCCTGCTCGACGAGGTCGCCGCCGGCTTCCGCGTGCTGGCGCAGGACCAGGCCGAGGAGTGCGTGCTGCAGACGCGGCAGTTCCTGCAGTCGCCGGACTTCGTGCAGGTGCGCACCGACCCGGCGCTGGCCGGTCGCTTCGCCGATGTCGTCGCCGCCATCGAGTACTACCTGGAGTTTCGCCGCGACGGCTCGCCCGCCGCCGCCGACATGCTGCATCAACTCTGCGTGCTGGCCGCGCGTCTGAACGCTGCGCCCGAAGCGCCGCCGACGGCTGGCGAGCACACCGCCCGGTCCGCCGAAACTGCCGACGCCGCCGCGTCGGCCGTCAGCCCGACCCCGATCCTGCCGGCCCCGCTGGACGAGCTGTCGCTGATCGATGATCGGGCGCCGCCGGCACCGGTCGAGGCGCCGGTGCTGCCGCCGGAGACGCCGGAGTACCACCTGCTCGGCGATCCCCTGCCGGATGTTCCGGCGTCGCCGGACACGCTACCTGCGGACATCGAGCAGATCGAGCAGATCGCGGCCGCCGCCGATCCGGCCACGTCCGAAACCCCGCCGAGCGAAACCACGGCCTTCGGACCGCCCCCCGCAGGCGCGGTCGAGCGCGCCTCGTCCGGATCCGCCGCCGAGGTCGACCCGGAGATCCGCGACGTCTTCATCGACGAGGCGGCCGAGGTGCTGCGGACCCTTCGCCATGCCCTTCCGCGCTGGTTGCGCCAGCCCGAGGAGCGCGAGCTGCTGGGCACCATCCGCCGCGCCTTTCACACCCTCAAGGGCAGTGGCCGCATGGTCGGCGCGCAGGACATCGGCGAATTTTCCTGGGCCCTGGAGAGCCTGCTCAACCGCTGCCTGGACCGCACCATCGAGATCTCCTCGGCGGTCATGGACACCACCCGCGAAGCGGTGGAACTGCTGCCGGACCTGGTCGCGGCGTTCCAGCACCAGCGACCGCAGTCGGACCGCGCCGCGCAACTCGCCACGCGGGCGCGTCAGCTGTCCAGCGGCGCTGCCGCGGCCGAAGGCGGCGACATGGTGTCGGTATTCCGCAGCGACGCCCGCCAGCGCCTGCAGATGATCACGCGCTGGGTCCGCGACCAGAACCGGCTGGACGACGATTACTCCATCCCCGAGCCGGTGGTGCGCGCCTTTCACACCCTGCGCGGTGCAGCGATGGCGGTCGGCGCGCGCGCGGTCGGGGAACTCTCCGGTGACCTGGAGAGTTACCTGGAACAGATCTATCGCGGCCGCGGCACCCTGTCGTCGGCCGGTCTGGGCCTGATCAACGAGGCCTGCGCCGCGCTCGAACAATGGGTGGCACACACCGGGGAGGCCGGTGCGCCGGCCGAAGCCGGTCCCTGGCTGGAGCGCGTCGAGGCACTGCGTCGCGGGACCGAGGCATCAGCGATCGAGGACGACGAAGACGCGCAGTTGGCGGAGATCTTCGCCTTCGAGGCGCTGGACCTGGTGCAGAAGTTCGAAGCCGACCTGCAGGCCTGGTCGCGCTCGCCCGCCTCGCCCGCTTACGCCAGCGCGCTCAAGGCCACGGTCCACACCCTCAAGGGCGCCGCCGGCATGGCTCATTGCGCGCCGGTGGCGGCGGTGGCCCAGGCCCTCAATCTGCGCCTGGGCACGATGGTCGATGGCCAGGCGCCCGGGCCGGACTTTTTCAGCGGCATCGCCGAGGTGGTCAGCGCGCTGTACGGCCAGCTCGACGCCTACCGCGACGGCACACTCGATGGCGACGGCGCGGTGTGGGTCGACCGCGTGATGAATCTCGACAGCTTGCCGCAGACCGGCGATGCCGCCATGCCCGATCTGCCGGCGGCGCCGGAACCAGCGCCCGGGGCGGCGGACTTCGACACCGGGCAGGACGAGGAGCTGCGCGAGATCTTCCTGCAGGAAGCCGACGAACTGATCCACGAAATCGAATCCGGGACCGAAGCCGTGAGCGCCCGGCCGCAGGACCGCGCGGTCACCGGACCCTGGCTGCGCGCTCTGCACACGCTCAAGGGCAGCGCGCGAACCGCCGGCCTCAACCGCATGGGCGATCTGGTGCACCGACTGGAGACCGCCGCCGAGCAGTCGGTCGGCCAGGATCAGGCGGCGCCGGGCTTTGCCCGTCTGGCGCAGGTCGGGGCCGAGTGCCTGCGCGACCAGCTCGAGGCCCTGCGCCGCCGTGAGGAACTCGACCAGCGCGCCCTGCTGGCACGCTTCGACGCCGCGGCCAGCCTGCCATCGGCGGGGGTGCCACCGTCGTCGGAACCGGCCGCAGCGCCTGCCGAAGCCGCGCCTGCAGATGCGTCTCCGGCCGCCGAGTTTCAGGAACGACCGCTCAACGAGCCGCCTGCGCCGGACCACGCCTGGCAGGCGGCGGAATTCGACCTCGCCGAACCCGATCCGGCGACCGCACGGGTGGCCGGCTCCGAAACTCCGCCGGACCGGAATCCGGAACCGGAACCGGACCGGAAT
>JAJFJX010000053.1 GCA_021773655.1 Panacagrimonas sp. | reverse complement strand
CGCAACGAATTCCGAATTCCCGCCAGCCTCGGCCAGCGTCTTCGTGATCGCTGCTGTCAACGTCGTCTTCCCGTGGTCAATGTGACCAATCGTTCCGATGTTGCAGTGCGGCTTCGTCCGCTCGAATTTCGCCTTCGCCATCGATCTAATCTCTCCTGATTGAAGTTATTTTCGCTGCTTTTCGAAGAAGTGAGGAGCCCAGGAGCGGAGTCGAACCGCCGACCTCATCCTTACCAAGGATGCGCTCTAGCCTACTGAGCTACCTGGGCGACCGATACTCCCCTGGGGCTTACTATGAATAGAAAGCGGGAAACGGGATTCGAACCCGCGACCCTCAGCTTGGAAGGCTGATGCTCTAGCCAACTGAGCTACTCCCGCATATTTTGTTGTTCTCTGGCCCAATTGAATTCTCTGTTTACGCTTTCGTGAAGTGGAGAGGGGAGGATTCGAACCTCCGTAGACGTAAGTCAGCAGATTTACAGTCTGCCCCCTTTGGCCACTCGGGTACCTCTCCCCAATCATAGAGCCGATGGCCAGAATCGAACTGGCGACCTACTGATTACAAATCAGTTGCTCTGCCATCTGAGCTACATCGGCCTACGCATTTCATGAGCCCGGACGCACGTTTCCACAGCATTATCGAAAAATTAAGGTGAATCTCGTTTCCTAGCACCAGGCTTGGTTGGTGTCAACATTGCTTAGGTTTGCGGCGGAAGGCAAAATGGAACGCTACCGTTATCGGGCCGGGCACTGACCCAGAGGTCAGTGCCCGGCCTACCCACAACCCGACGCCAGATCGCGGCGGCGCACCTCGAACATGGCTACGGCTCCGGCTACCGAGGCATTGAGCGACTCGACGGCCTCCATTTGGGGAATTCTCGCGGTCAGGTCACAGCGCTCCCGGACCAGCCGGCGAATTCCGGTCTCGCCCCCGAGGACCAGAACCACCGGCCTGGGTATTTCGATCTCGTACAGGCTGGCCGCCTCACTCGGGACCAGAGCTAGTCGCCACCAACCCGCCTCGGCCAAGGTCGCCAAACAGCGGACAACATTAACTACGCGACAGATCCCGATCGCATGGACGGCACCCGCGGAAGCCTTTTCGACAGCCGCCGTCACACCGGTCGCACCTCGCTCCGGGATGACGATTCCACCAAAGCCCGCCGCAGCAGCTGACCGCACCAGGGCGCCGAGGTTCTGCGGATCCTGCATCTGGTCGACCACCAACAACGACCGACCGCCCTCGACCAGGGACCCCAGGCTCGCGTAATCAAACGATGTCACGAAAGCCACGGCTCCCTGATGCGTTGTGGATCCGGACTTCCGCTGAAGTTCCGCGTCCTCAGCCCTTTGGGTCTTGACCCCATGCCGGGCAGCCAGCGCAGCTAGCCGTAGCCGCGCTTTCGAGTCACGCGTACCGAGAAGCAGCGACTGCACCGAGGACGGATTGGCCTCCAAACGGCGCTCCACCGCGTGCACACCATAGACCCAGTAACTGTCGCCTGCGTTTACACGGCGAGTTGCTTTCATTACGGTTTCCCCAACGTGAAGATCGTCGACCGGTATGTACTGCGCGAGCTCGCAGTCCCGTTTCTCCTGGGCATCGGTGTCTTCACCTCGATCTTACTCATCGTCCGCATACTCAAGCTGGTCGAGATGGTCGTCAACCGCGGAGTGCCCTTCCTCGAGATGATGAAGCTGTTCTCGTACATTCTGCCAGCGTTCCTCGAAGTCACCCTACCGATGGCCTTGCTCTTGGCCATCCTCGTCGCTTTCGGCCGGATGTCAGCCGACAGCGAAATCATTGCCTTGCGGGCCTCGGGATTCAGCCTCTACCGCCTCCTGCAACCGGTCGGCGCCTTCGCCCTCGTCGTCGCCGTCTTCACCCTCGGCCTCTCAGTCTATGCTCGGCCTTGGGGCAATGGCCTGTTGCGCACTGGCCTCTACGACATCGTGAAGGCTCGCGCCAGCGCCGGAATCAAGCCAAAAGTCTTCAACGACGACTTTCCAGGCCTGGTCATCTACGTCGAACGGATCGAGCCACCCGGGAACCGTCTGCACGGAGTCCTGGTTTCTGACAAAACGCAGAATACCGAGGACGTCAACACGGTCTACGCTCACACCGGCACAATCTACAGCAACGAAGACGAGAATTTCTTGACTCTGCGCTTGCGCGACGGAGGCATGTATTCGGTTGCCGAAAAGGGCAAGGGCTTCCAAGACACCACCTTCGAAACGCTCGACTTCAACCTCGATCTGACGATGGCACTGGCCGAGTTGCAGGCACGCGAAAAGGACGTGAGCGAGATGGAGCTGGCCGAACTCAGGGCGACGATCGCCGCTAAAAAGGACCAAGGCGAAGCCGCTCTTCCAGAGCGAGTCGAGCTGTACCGCAAACTCGCTATCCCATTCGCATGCCTGGTCTTCGCCGCCCTCGGAGTCCCGCTTGGGATCCAGCCAACTCGATCGGTGCACTCGCGCGGCTTCTCGGTCAGTCTCGTGCTGATATTTCTCTACTACCTGCTCCTGACGCTGGGCCAGAATCTCGGTGAGCGAGGCACGATCAACCCGCTCGTAGCGGTCTGGATGCCAAACGTCGTGCTCGCAGCGGTAGCAGCCTATCTTCTCTCGCGCTCTGCGCGCGATATGACCGCAGGGAGGCCCGCTTGGATCGACACCATCGTCCGCTGGGCTCGCGGTCTGAGATTCGGCACCCAGGCCAGCTGAGGAATTTGACCAGATGCAATCATCCGCATTTTCACCGATGTCGGTTTTCAGCCGATACCTCACCAAGCAGTTCCTTGGCGTATTCCTCCCGGTCCTGGCCTCGTTTGTCCTCCTCTACATCATCATCGATACCTTCGACCGCATGGACATCTTTCTGCGCCACGACGCAACGTTCGCGGGCGTAGCGAGTTACATGCTCTTCAAGATCCCGCTGATGCTGACCCAGATCACCCCTCCTGCTGTCGTAGTCGGGGTCCTCATTAGCCTCGGGATGATTTCACGCCACAACGAAATCATCGCGTTTCGCACGAGTGGGATCAGCTTACTGCAGACGATGGTGCCCATCATGGTCTGCGCAATCGCCATCAGCGCCGCCGCATTGATTTGGAACGAGACCGTAGTCCCATACAGCTCTCGCAAGTTCCAAGAGATCAACAACAAGATCCGCAACCGCAGTGAGCGAGGCATCTTCAGCGACCGCGAAATTTGGTACCACGGCGGCCTCGGCTTCTACAGCATCGACCACGTTGAACGTGCTAACCAAGTTGTCCACGGTCTGCTGATCTATCGCCTTGCCGAAGTTGACGACGGTTTTCACCTACGCAGCGTAGTCGACATCCCGAGCGCCGAGTGGAAAAAAGATGCTTGGGTGTTCGCCCCCGAATCGGTCGAGCATATCCTCGACGGCGAATCGCCCGTAACGCGGCCGGTCGCGGCGGATACGATCGTTCTGCCGGAGTCGATCGACGATTTCCTCGAGGTACAGCGCGAACCCGAAGAGCTCAGCTACGCCCTATTATCGGACCGGATTTCGACCCTGACGAAAAAGGGCATCGACGCGTCGCACTACCTGGTCGACCTCTACCTCAAACTAGCACTGCCCTTCGCGAACGCCGTGCTAGCCTTTGTGGCCATCCCCATCGCAGGACGCCTGCGTCGCCATCCGAGCATCGCGGCCATCTCGGGGATCGGAATCGTAGTGGGATTCCTCTACTGGGTCATCCTCGGCCTGGCCAGCTCGCTCGGCCAGACCGGGACCCTGCCGCCGATGTTCGCCGCCTGGGCGGCAAACGGC
>JAJFJX010000052.1 GCA_021773655.1 Panacagrimonas sp. | reverse complement strand
CGCAGACCATGGCGCAGGCCCGCGACGAGGTCATGCCCACCACCCTGATGGACGACGCGGTGCTGGCGGCATGGTCCTCGCAGCAGGACGTCACCTACCGGCTGATCCGCGCCATCGTCGCGGCGACAAAGGTACAGCCGGGGCTCAACGCCTGGTTCGACCACGTCGAGCTCGGCCGCCGCCTGCTCGACAAGGTGCATCTGGGCGTAGCGGTGGACACGCCAGAGGGCCTGTTCGTCTGCGTGATGCAGGACGTCGGCAACCGCGACCAGGACAGCCTGCGGCGCGGCCTGGAAAAAATGAAGGCCGACGCCGGCAATCGCAGCGTGCCGCTGGAGGAACTGCGCGGCTACACCTTCACCTTGTCCAACTTCGGCCGCTTCGGCGGTCGTTATGCCACGCCGGTGATCGTGCCGCCGACGGTCGCGATCCTGGCCGCCGGCTCGATCCGCGACGAGGTGGTGGCACTGCGGGGCAAGCCCGGTGTGGCACCGGTGCTGCCGCTGTCGCTGAGCTTCGACCATCGCGCCGTGACCGGCGGCGAGGCGGCGCACTTCCTGGCGGCACTCAAGGCAGACCTGGAAACCGACCGCGGCGCCACCTGAGACGCTGTCGGGCCCGCGCAGGCCGGTGCTATTCTGCCCACGCCCGACAGACTTGCTTTACAGACACGCTCGACAGAGGGGAGTTGGACCTTGCACAGACAGTTCCGGATTGCCGCCGCCGCCCTGGGCCTGTGCTGCGTGGCTGCCCACGCGCAGGATCCCGTCGAAGAAACCGAGGTGACCACCCAGGGGCCGACCGGCGACGTCATCGTCATCACCGGTCAGGGGCCGGCGCTGGAACCCGTGCCGAGCAAGGGCATGGACAAGTCACAGGTGACGCGGGCGTTCGGCCAACCGGCACAGCGTCACGCCCCGGTCGGTGGCGGATCGCGCCAGCAACCGCCAATCACGCGCTGGGACTACGACGGTTACTCGGTGTTTTTCGAGTACGACCACGTCGTCGACGCCGTGCGTCAGAACCGGCCGGCGCCGATCAAGGTTCGCGAAGGCCTGCGGGTCGGCGACCCCGTCACACCCTGAATCCTGAACCCTTTGCTGCGGCCCTCGCCGGCCGACGCCGCCCTGCCCCCTGATCTCCAGAAGCGTTGTTCGATGAACAGCCACCTGCCGCCCGAGTGGGCACCGCAAGCCGCCGTCATGCTCACCTGGCCGCGTGCAGACGGCGACTTCGCGAACTGCCACGCCGAGGCCGAGGACACCTTCGTGCGCATCGCCGTGGCCATCAGCCGCCGTCAGCCGGTGCACATCAACCTCAACGACTCCGGCCCGGCGCCCGTGGAACTGCTCGAACGGCTGGTCGCCGGCGGTGCGCGGCATGAACGGGTGCGCATCTATCAGGTCCCGTCAGATGATGTCTGGGCACGCGACCACGGCCCGATCACGGTGCAGCGTCACGGCCGCCGCGTACATCTGGACTTCGGCTTCAACGGCTGGGGCGGCAAGTTCCCGGCCGAACGCGACAATGCCCTGACCCGGAAACTGGCTGTACTCGGCGCCTGGGAAGAGGTGCCTGTGGAGACCCAGGACTTCGTTCTCGAAGGCGGCGCCATCGAGGTCGACGGTCACGGCACCCTGCTCACCACCGAGCGCTGCCTGCTGGCGCCGACGCGCAACCCGAAGCTCGACCGCGCCGGCATCGAAACCTTTCTCAAGCCGCGGCTGGGCCTGCAGCGCGTGTTGTGGCTGAGGCACGGCGATCTGCTCGGCGACGATACCGACGGCCACATCGACACCCTCGCCCGCTACTGCGACCCGCAAACCATCGCCTACCAGGCCTGCGAAGACCGCGACGATCCGCACTTCGAGGACCTGGCCGCGATGGCCGACGAACTGCGTGCATTGCGCGACTTCCAGGGCCAGCCCTATCACCTGGTGGCGCTGCCCCTGCCTGCGGCGATGCACGACGACGACGGCCGTCGCCTGCCGGCGGGCTACGCCAATTTCCTGATCATCAACGGCGCCGTGCTGGTACCGATCTACGGCGCACCCCAGGACGCGGCCGCACTCGCCGCCCTGCGGCCATGCTTCCCCGGCCGCGAGGTGATCGGCATCGACTGCCGCTGGCTGATCCGCCAGTCCGGCAGCCTGCATTGCGTGACGATGCAGATCCCGGCGGCGATTGCCCAGGGCACCGGCAATCTGGTGAACTCCGGTGCCCCGGCCGTCGCCAGATCGAGCCTGTGACTGCGCAGCTTTCCCGGGGCCACGGCAGCGGGCAATGGCGGTTGCGGTTGCGGTTGCGGCGACCGCATGAACCTGCGAGAACTGGTTGAACGCAAGAACATGCAACGTGGACCGCATTCACCGATTCTGGTGAGGAGCCGTGCAGAAAAGTCCTCGCGTCCTGTGCTTGCGTCCTTTCTGTACGTACGCCTTGCTCCGTTCTCTGTGCGCCTCTGCGTTGCAACGCAGTTTCCAGATAGAACACTGCTGTCCACACAAGCCTGGAGCCGGGCAAGAAAAACCCCGCATTCCGCGGGGTTATTGGCTGGTTCCGGTCTGACTGAGACATCCTCGGAACCTGTTATTGGCTGGGAGACTAGGACTCGAACCTAGATAAACAGAGTCAGAATCTGTTGTCCTACCATTAGACGATCTCCCAGCAGAACTGCTGCGGGTCGCCATTGTAAGACATGGCGACCCGCCGTCGCTGCGCGTGTATCCGTCGGGACGCCGGCACTGCGCCGCGCCGTACCCGCGGGGGCGCAGCCTTCCCCGTACGGTTCCGGACGCGGCAGCGGCCGGAACGGGCAAACACCAACTAGCGCTTGGAGTACTGCGGACGGCGACGGGCCTTGTGCAAGCCGATCTTCTTGCGCTCGACCTCACGTGCATCGCGGGTCACCAGACCGGCGGCACGCAGCGCGGGGCGCAGTGTGTCGTCGTAATCGAGCAGCGCGCGGGTGATGCCGTGGCGCACCGCCCCGGCCTGACCGGAGGCACCACCGCCGCAGACCGTGACCTTGATGTCGAATCGCGTCAGCGCGTCGCTGATCTCAAGCGGCTGGCGTACCAGCATGCGAGAGGTCTCGCGGCCGAAGTATTCCTCCAGCGTCTTGTCGTTGATGGAGATCAGGCCCTGACCGGGCTTGATGAACACGCGTGCAGCGGCGGTCTTGCGACGCCCGGTGCCGTAGTGCTGATTGGGGGGAGTGGCCATGTTCGGTCTGCCCTTAGATGTTCAGTGGCTGCGGTTGCTGGGCGGTGTGCGGGTGCTCGGCACCGGCGTACACCTTGAGCTTGCGGAACTGCGCGTAGCCCAGCGGGCCCTTGGGCAGCATGCCTTTGACCGCCTTTTCGATGACCCGCTCGGGGTGCTTGGCCAGCATGTCGGACAGGCTGGTCTGGCGGATGCCACCGGGATATTCGGTGTGGCGCCAGTAGATCTTGCCTTCCTTGCCGTTGAGCTTGTTGCCGGTGGCGTGGATCTTTGCGGCATTGACCACGACGATGTAGTCGCCGGTGTCACAGTGCGGGGTGAACTCGGGCTTGTGCTTGCCGCGCAGGCGGCGCGCGACCTCCGTGGCCAATCGGCCGAGGACCTTGCCTTCGGCGTCAATCACGAACCAGTCGCGTTTGACGCTCTCGGCTTTCGCCATGAACGTGCTCATCGGGTACTTCCTGGGGGTAGTTATAGTTCGGTTTCCGGCCAGCCCGGTTGGACCGCCCCGAAACGTCAAAAGGGCGCGAAGGATAGAGAGCCGACGGGTCCAAATCAAGTCCCGGTCCCGCAGGCCCCGTGTCCGGCGTCCCCTGCCCGGCCCGAGTGCAGATGCGCACCGCCAGACCACCGAAGCATCAGGCCGCCCGCCAGCGCTCCGCACGGGGCGTTCCCCTACTTGCCCATGTCATGAATCTGCTTCAGGATTCGCGTCGACTTCAAACTTCGTACTCAAGTCAGTGGGGACCCGGGAACGCCGCCAGAGGGAGATCGCAGACCGCGAGGAACTGTTCCTGGACATCGCCCAGGAGCTGATCCGGCAGGACGGCCTGCTCAACCTGCAGATGAGCCGCATCGCCGACAAGAGCGAGTACGCGGTGGGCACCCTGTACCAGCACTTCGCGTCCAAGGAGGATCTGCTGCTGGCTTTGATGACGCGCTACGTGAAAGATCACGTGTCGCTGTTCCAGCGCGTGGCGGCGTGGAAGGCACCGTCGCGTGATCGCATGTTCGCCATCGGCGTGGCCGACAGCCGTTTCATCAGGCAATGCCCGGATTTTTTCCGCGTGACCCAGTACGCGCTCAGTGAGGTGGCATGGAACGCCACGTCTCCTGCGCGCCGCAAGATCTTCTTCGAGGTCAACGATCCGCTGGCAGAAGTGGTGATCTCCATCGTTGATGACGCCCGGCGCGCAGGCGACCTGACTCTGCACGAGCAGAACGCCCAGGAAATCTCCATGGCGACCTGGTCGATGTGCCTGGGTTACCACAACCTGGCACACGCCGAGGGCGTGCTCGAAGACTTTTCCGTGCGGGACCCTTACTCGCTCATGTTCCGTCACCTGCAGTACCTGCTGAACGGTTTCGGCTGGAAGCCTCTCTTCGACCCCGCCGACCATACCGCCATCGAGGCCCTGATCCAGCGCATCGACAAGGAAGTGTTTGATGAAGAAAACTGATCCGACCAACGCCCCCGGGGCGGTGCATCCATGGCGGCTGCTGCTGGCGGCGCCACTGGCCCTGCTCACCGCGTCTGCCCTGGCCGCGCCGCTGACGCTCGTCGATTCGCTGATGCTGGCCGCCCAGCACGACCCATTGGTCGCCCCGTCCATTGCCCTTGCGGAATCCGAACGTGAACTGGGCGAACAGGAGCGGGCAGGCTTGCGGCCGTCGGTGTCGGCGCAGGGCAGTTACAACTACCGCTATTCCGACTCCACGTTCGCATTCGGTCAGTCTCGCGACGATTACCCCGCGTGGTCGGCCGGGGTGGAGGCGCGGCAAGCCTTGTTCCGTCTGGACTGGTCGGCGCGGCGCGAGCGCGCCGATGCCCAGGAAGCCTTGGCAGAGGCCGGCCAGGAGCAGCGACGCGTCCATTTCTTCCGCCGGGTCGCCGAACGCTACATCGGCCTGCTGGCGGCAGAGGACGCGCTGCGGCAGGCACAGGCCGAAGCCGATGCGGTGCGCGAGTCCATGCAGGACACCCGCAAACGCTACGAAGTGGACCTGGTGCCGGGCACCGACCTGAAAGAGGCCCAGGCACGCGATGATCTGGCGCAGGCCCAATTGCTATCGGCGCAGCAGGAAGTCGAGTCGTCGCGCGACGTGCTCGCCGAGTCGGTCGGCCGTCGCGATTTCGATCTGCCGCGGCTGCCTGAATCCGTTGTGTTCGGTCCCGTCATGCCAGGCGAGGTCGACGCCTGGATCGACGCGGCC
>JAJFJX010000051.1 GCA_021773655.1 Panacagrimonas sp. | reverse complement strand
CAGCGAGGTCGTCGAAGCCGACAAGCTGCACGAGCACGCGCTCGCCTGGTGCACCACTGCCGCGGAGCGCAGCTACACCGGTCTCGGGGCGATGAAGCGCCTGGCGCGACAAGGGCTCGACATGCCGCTGGGAGAGGCCTTGACGCTCGAAGAGAACGTCGCGGTCGATGCCTTGCTCGACAGCGACGTCACCGAGGGCCTGGCCGCGTTCCAGGCACGCCGCAAGCCGCAATTCCGCAAGCCCTGACGTTGAGCGCAGACTGACACACATGGGATTCCTGACCTCGCGGCTATCGACCCGCACCGAGGCCTACCGCCTCAATCACGAGGCCTACGCGGCTCGCATCCGGGATCTGCATTCACGGCGCAGCGCGGCGCGTGCCGGCGGGCCGCCGCACATGCACGTCAAGCACCTGGCGCGTAACAAGGTGCTGCCGCGACATCGCATCGAACTGTTGATCGATCCGGGCTCGCCGTTCCTGGAACTCGGTGAGCTGACCGGCGAAGGCAAATACGCGGGCGTGTCGCCGGGTGCCGGCATCATCACCGGCGTGGGCCTGGTGTCCGGTCGGCCGTGCATGATCATCGCCAACGACGCCACCGTGAAGGGCGGCACCTACTTCGGCCTGACCTGCAAGAAGCACGTCCGCGCGCAGACCTTCGCCTGGCAGCACCGCCTTGCCTGCATCACCCTGGTGGACAGCGGCGGCGCGTTTCTGCCGGACCAGGCAAACATCTTTCCGGACGATGGTCAGTTTGGCTCGATCTTCTACAACCAGGTCGGCATGTCAGGCGACGGCATTCCGCAGATCGCGGTGGTGATGGGGCCGTGCACCGCGGGCGGTGCCTACATTCCGGCGCTGTGCGACGAAGTGGTGATCGTTCGCGGGCAGGGCTACATGTACCTGGGCGGGCCGGAACTCACCTTCGCCGCCACCGGCGAAAACGTTGACGCCGAATCCCTTGGCGGCGCCGCCATGCACTGCGGCACCAGCGGCGTCACCGACCATATCGCCGAGGATGACCGCCACGCCCTGCTGATCACGCGCAACATCGTGCGCGAACTCGGCCAGGCGCCGGCCTCGCGCCGTCGGCAGGAGCCCGCGCGCCCACC
Organism: Panacagrimonas sp.; assembly: GCA_021773655.1. Classification (GTDB taxonomy): domain Bacteria; phylum Pseudomonadota; class Gammaproteobacteria; order Nevskiales; family Nevskiaceae; genus Panacagrimonas. The sequence goes on along the minus strand of JAJFJX010000051.1, from coordinate 4,414 downwards.
GAGATTCGACCCCGCTGAAATCTACGGCGTCATCTCACGCGATCCAAAGTTCCCCACCGATACCCGCGAGATCCTCGCGCGCCTGGTGGACGACAGCGAGTTCCAGGAATTCAAGCCCAATTACGGCGAGACCCTGCTCACCGGCTTCGCCCGTATCCATGGCTACGAGATCGGGATCCTGGCCAACAACGGCGTGCTGTTCCCCGAGAGCGCGATGAAGGGGACGCACTTCATCAGCCTGTGCTGCCAGCGCGACGTGCCGTTGCTGTTCATGAGCGACGTCACCGGCTTCATGGTCGGCAAGGACGTGGAGCAGGCCGGCATCGCCAAGCACGGCGCCAAGATGATCACCGCGATGAGCTCGGCCAAGGTGCCGAAGTACACGCTCAACATCGGCGCGTCCTACGGTGCGGGCTACCTCGCCATGTGCGGCCGCGCCTTCAAGCCGACCGCCATGTTCGCCTGGCCCAGCGGCCGGTCCGCGATCATGGGTCCGGAGCAGGCGGCGATGGTGCTGTCCCTGGTGCGCGAGACCAATCTCAAGGCCGAGGGCAAGTCCTGGAGCGAGGATGAGAAGGAAGCCTTCAAGGCGCCGGTGCGCAAGATCTACGAGGATTTCCAGGGCGCCTACAACTTCTCCGCCAACGGCTGGATCGACGGCGTGATCGACCCGCTCGAAACCCGCGGGACCCTGGCGCTGCTGCTGGAACTCGCGGCCCGCGTGCCGGCGAAGAAGACCGACTTCGGCGTGTTCCGCTTCTGACCGGCCGATAAATAATGATCAACAAGGTTCTCATTGCCAACCGCGGGGAAATCGCCTGCCGCATCGCGCGCACCTGTCGGCGCCTGGGCATCGGCGTCGTCGGCGTGCACTCGCAGGCGGACGCGCACGCGCGACATGTTCGCGAGATCGGCGAATCGCTGCTGATTGGCGAGGCCGCGCCTGCGGCAAGCTATCTCAACATCCCGGCCATCATTGCAGCTGCCAAGCGGTCCGGCGTCGACGCGGTGCATCCCGGCTATGGCTTCGTCTCGGAGAATCCGGAATTCGTGCGCGCCGTGGAAGGTGCGGGCCTGATTTTCGTTGGGCCCACCGCGCAGACCATGGAACGACTCGGCGGCAAGGCCTCGGCCAAGCGTGAAGCCGCGCACCTTGGCATTCCCACCGTGCCCGGCGACACCACCGGCCTGTCCGAGCCGGGCGCGGTGATCGAGGCGGTGCGCGCCTGCGGCCTGCCGGCCCTGCTCAAGGCGGTGGCCGGTGGCGGTGGCCGCGGCATGGCGCTGATCGAGTCCTTCGACAATCTGTCCACGCGCGTCGACAGCGCAATGCGCGAGGCGGCGCAGGCCTTCGGCAGCGGCGAGATGATCGTGGAGCGCTACCTGCCGCAGGTGCGCCACATCGAGGTCCAGGTCGCGGGCGATGGCAACGGCAATGCCATTCACCTGTACGAGCGCGAGTGCTCGCTGCAACGTCGCCATCAGAAGGTGATCGAGGAGGCGCCCTGCGCCGGCCTGCCTGCCGAGCTGCGCGCGCGCCTGCTGGAGGACGCGCGCCGGCTGGCTGCGGCGATCAGCTACCGCGGTCTGGGCACAGTGGAGTTCATCGTCTCCGGCGCCGACTATTACTTTCTGGAGGTCAATCCACGCCTGCAGGTCGAGCACCCCGTCACCGAGGAGGTGACCGGGCTGGATCTCGTGGAACTGCAGTTGCGCATCGCCGCGAGCGGCAGCCTGGGACTGACACAGGAGCAGGTGCAGGTATCGGGTCACTCGTTCGAAGCGCGTGTCTACGCCGAGGACGCCGACTCCGGGTTCCTGCCGGGTGCCGGGCACTTGCGCTGGCTGAGCTTTCCTGACGGGCAGTTGCGAATCGAAAGCGGCGTGGACGCCGGCGACGAGATCACGCCGTTCTACGATCCGATGATCGCCAAGCTGGTCAGCACCGGCGCCGACCGCGCCGACGCCCTGGCCCGCATGTGCGCCGGGCTGGAGGCCACGCAAGTGGTGGGATTGACCACCAACCTGGGTTTTCTGCGCGAGCTGCTGTCCTGGGAGGAAACCCGCAGCGGACAGATGCACACGCGCCTGATCGACGAGCGCTGGAAGCCCGCAGCGACGCCCGCCGCGGTGCCCGTGGAGCATGCCGCGGCCGCGGGGCTGTGGTGGCTGGCGCTGGAACGCGCGCGTGCGAATTGCGGCGCGTGGTCGCGCCCGGAGTTCACCGGATGGCACACCGCGGCCGGACCTCTGCTGCCCTCTCCGCAGCCTTCGGTGACCCTGAGCGGCGGTGGGACCTGGGCCGTGCATTTCGCTCCGCCCGATGCGCAGGGATTCACCCAGATCTCGGTGGTACAGGACCAGCAGGAACCGCGCGGCCTGCGTGCGCGGCTCATGCCGCAGGCGGACGGATCGAAGCTGTTTGAAACCGGAGACGCCGCAATCGGCCTGCGCCTGTTCGTGCAGGGGCCGACCCTGGAAGTTCACAGCAGGCTGGGCACGCATCGCTTCGAGGCGGCGCAGCCCCTGGCCGCCGCCGCCGCCGCGGGTGCTGCAGGCTCGGAGCTCAAGGCGCCGATGATGGGCAAGGTGGCGGCAGTGCTGGCGTCCGAAGGTGATCGCGTGAGCGCCGGACAGACCGTGATCGTGCTCGAATCGATGAAAATGGAACTTCAGATCCTGGCCGAGCGCGACGGCGCCTTGAGCGGGCTGCGCTGCGCGGTCGGCGACATGGTCGGCCGCGGTGATGTGCTGGGCGAAGTGGCCGAATGACGGCAGGCAAGCAAGGAGCAATGCAATGAGCGATTTTCCGAAGTTCGTCGAGTTTCACGAAGAGGGTGTGCGCGAGGGTTTCCAGATGGAGCCCGTGACCTACCCGCGCGAGCAGCGCGCCGCGCTGCTCAATGCCCTGTCCGGAACCGGGCTCAAGCAGATCCAGGTCGGGTCGCTGGTCAACTCGCGCAAGGTTCCGCAGATGGCGGACACGCTGGAACTGTTCGCCGACATCGAGAAGAACCCGGATGTGCGCTACACCCTGCTGTGGCTCAACGAGTCCGGCTACCAGAAGGCCCGTGAGGTGCGGGGTGCGTTCAACCACGCACCATTGATGTATTACCTCACCGATGCCTTCGCCATGCGCAACAACAACCGCACGGCCATGGACATGCGCGCCGAGCAGGAGGTCTGGCTAGACCGCTATCTCGCGGACGGCGCGACCCCGCAGAAGATCTACGTGATGACGGCCTGGGGCTGCAATCTGGGCGGCCCGGTGTCGCAGGACATGGTGCTCGATGCCTTCCGCCATGCCATTGGTCTTTTCCGTGCACGAAATCTCCCGCTTCCCGCGCTGTACCTGGCCGACACCATGGGCTGGGCCAATCCGGAGGAGGTCAGGCGCCGCATCGGGGCGGTACGCGAACTGGCGCCGGAGGCCAGGATCGGCCTGCATCTGCACGACACCCGCGGCTTGGGTGGCGCCAACGTCTATGCGGCCCTGTCGATGGGCGTGAGCCTGTTCGACGGCTCCGTCGCCGGGCTCGGCGGCTGCCCGTTTGCCGGCCACAAGGCGCGCCAGAGTTCCGGCAACGTGTGCACCGAGGACATGGTGTTCATGTGCCAGGAGATGGGCATCGAAACCGGCATCGACCTGGAAAAACTGATCGAGGCCTCGCGCATGGCCGAGGACATCATCGGCCGCCCGCTGATGGGTCGCGTGATGCACAGCGGCTCGCTCAAGGCTTTCCGCGCCGGCAAGACCGCCGAGACCGTCTGCGCGACCGTGCCCTGAGTGGGCGCTTCCATTGCCCGAGTCTCGGCGGCATATACTTTCAGCTACATCAGGCGTTCACCTTCGACCCGGAGCAAGGGATGTCATACCAATCCGTTTTCAAGCCGCAGATGCTCGACCAGCAAACCATCATCGTCACCGGCGGTGGCAGTGGCATCGGTCGCTGCACGGCGCACGAGTTGGCCAGCCTGGGCGCCCAGGTCGTCATCGTCGGGCGCAGCGAAGGCAAGCTGAAAACCGTCCAGGCGGAAATCGAGGAACTGGGCGGCAAGGTGAGTTGCCAGGTCTGCGACATCCGCGATGAGGCCGCCGTGAAGGAACTGATCGCCACCGTCATCCGGACGTACGGCGGCATCTACGGGCTGGTGAATAATGCCGGGGGGCAGTACCCGTCCACGATCAGCAATCTGTCGCTCAAGGGCTGGGAGGCGGTGATCCGCACCAATCTCACCGGCGGGTTCATCGTCGCCCGGGAAGCCTACAACCAGTGGATGGCCGAACACGGCGGGTCCATCGTCAACATCATCGCGGACATCTGGGGCGGCATGCCCAAGATGGCGCACACCGGCGCCGCCCGCGCCGGCATGCTCAACTTCACCGAGACCGCCGCCTGCGAGTGGGGCGCGT
>JAJFJX010000006.1 GCA_021773655.1 Panacagrimonas sp. | reverse complement strand
ATGCGCGCATCACCAAGAAGTGGCGCCTGCAGCCGGGCAAGATGTTCCTGATCGACCTTGAAGAAGGTCGCATCATCGACGACGAGGAACTCAAGGACACCTACGCCAGCGCCGAGCCCTACAAGGCCTGGATCAACCGCGTGCGCATCAAGCTCGACGAGCTCAAGCCCGCCAAGGGCGTCGTGCCCGCCGTCGAGGAGGCGCCACAGGTGGCGTTGCTGGATCGCCAGCAGGCATTCGGCTACACCCAGGAGGACATCCGCATCCTGCTGCAGCCGATGCTCGCCAACGGCGAGGAAGCCACCGGCTCGATGGGCAATGACGCGCCGCTGGCGGTGATGTCCAACAAGAACAGGCTGCTCTACACGTACTTCAAGCAGCTCTTCGCGCAGGTCACCAACCCGCCGATCGATCCGATCCGCGAGGCCATGGTGATGTCCCTGGTGAGTTTCATCGGGCCCAGGCCCAATCTGCTCGACACCGCCAACCTCAACCCGCAGATGCGGCTGGAGGTGACCCAGCCGATCCTGGATCCGTCGGACATGGCCAAGCTGCGCGGCATCAGCGCGCACACACGCGGCAAGTTCCGCTCGCATGTGATCAACATCTGCTACCCGGTGGCCTGGGGCAACGAAGGCGTCGAAGCGCGGCTGGCCTCGCTGTGCGCGCAGGCGGTGGATGCGATCAAGGACGGCCACAACATCCTGATCCTGTCCGATCGCATGGTCGATGCCGAACACGTCGCGATCCCCGCCCTGCTGGCCACCTCGACCCTGCACCTGCACCTGGTGCGGCGCGGCCTGCGCACCTCCACCGGTCTGGTGGTGGAAACCGGTTCGGCGCGCGAGGTGCACCATTTCGCGGTCCTTGGTGGCTTCGGTGCCGAGGCCATCCACCCCTACCTGGCGATGGAAACCCTGGCCGACATGGCGCAGGGCCTGGGCGGCGAGCTGGGGCCGGACAAGGCCGTCTACAACTACAAGAAGGCCCTCAACAAGGGCCTGCTCAAGGTGATGTCCAAGATGGGCATCAGCACCTGGATGAGCTACTGCGGCGCGCAGATCTTCGAGGCCATCGGCCTCAACCGTGCCTGCATCGACAAGTACTTCTCCGGCACGCCGTCCAACGTCGAGGGCATCGGCGTGTTCGAGATCGCAGAAGAGGCCATTCGCCTGCATCGCCTGGCCTTCGGCGATGATCGCGTGCTGGCCCATGCGCTGGACGCCGGCGGCGACTACGCCTGGCGCGTGCGCGGCGAAGAGCACATGTGGACGCCCGACGCCATCGCCAAGCTGCAGCATTCCACCCGCGCCAACAGCTTTTCGACCTACAAGGAATACGCGCAGATCATCAACGACCAGTCGCGGCGGCACATGACGCTGCGCGGCCTGTTCGAGTTCCGCTTCGACCCTGCCAAGGCGGTTCCGATCGACGAGGTCGAGCCGGCGGCGGAGATCGTCAAGCGCTTCGCCACCGGCGCCATGTCGCTGGGTTCGATCTCCACCGAGGCGCATGCCACGCTGGCCGTGGCGATGAACCGCCTGGGCGGCAAGTCCAACACCGGCGAAGGCGGCGAAGATCCCGCACGCTACCGGCTCGAACAGCAGGGCATCGTCCTCAAGGACGGCGCCACCATGGCCTCGGTGATCGGCGCCGACCAGGTCGAGGTCGACATCCCGCTGCAGCCGGGCGACTCCCTGCGTTCACGCATCAAGCAGGTCGCTGCCGGCCGCTTCGGCGTCACCACCGAGTATCTGAATTCCGCCGACCAGATCCAGATCAAGATGGCGCAGGGCGCCAAGCCCGGCGAAGGCGGACAGTTGCCCGGCGGCAAGGTGTCCGATTACATCGCGCGGCTGCGCTTCTCGGTGCCCGGCGTGGGTTTGATCTCGCCGCCGCCGCACCACGATATCTACTCCATCGAGGACCTGGCGCAGCTCATCCACGACCTCAAGAACGCCAACGACCGGGCCGATATCTCGGTCAAGCTGGTGGCCGAGGTGGGCGTCGGCACCATCGCCGCCGGCGTGTGCAAGGCCAAGGCCGATCACGTGGTCATCGCCGGGCATGACGGCGGCACCGGCGCCTCGCCGCAGTCCTCGATCAAGCACGCTGGCGCACCCTGGGAGCTGGGCCTGTCCGAGACTCAGCAGACGCTGGTGCTCAACGGCCTGCGTTCGCGCATCAAGGTGCAGGCCGACGGCCAGATGAAGACCGGCCGCGATGTCGTCATCGGCGCCCTGCTCGGAGCAGACGAGTTCGGATTCGCCACCGCGCCGTTGGTGGTCGAGGGCTGCATCATGCTGCGCAAGTGCCATCTCAACACCTGCTCGGTGGGTGTGGCGACCCAGGATCCGGTGCTGCGCAAGAAATTCGCCGGCAAGCCCGAGCACGTGGTCAACTTCTTCTTCTTCATCGCCGAGGAAGTGCGTCAGATCATGGCGCAGCTCGGTGTGCGCAACTTCAACGACCTGATCGGCCACGCCGAACTGCTGGACAAGTCACGCGCGATCACGCACTGGAAGGCAAAGGGGCTGGACTTCAGCCGCATCTTCTACATGCCGCCGACCACCGAGCCGCGCTACCAGGTGCTGACCCAGGATCACGGCCTGGACAAGGCGCTGGACCGCAAGCTCATTGCCATGGCGATGCCGGCGCTGGAAAAGGGCGAAAAAGTGTCCTTCATTTCTCCGGTGAAGAACATCAATCGCACCGTCGGCACCCTGCTGTCGTCCGAGGTCGCGCGCCGCTACGGGCACGAGGGGCTGCCGGACGACACCATCCACATTCAGCTGCAGGGCACTGCAGGGCAGTCGGCCGCCGCGTTCCTGGCGCGCGGCATCACCCTGGACCTGGTCGGCGAGGGCAACGACTACGTCGGCAAGGGCCTGTGCGGAGGGCGCATCATCGTGCGACCCAATACCGAATTCCGCGGACGGGCGGTGGACAACATCATCATCGGCAACACCGTGCTGTACGGTGCCATCGAGGGGGAGGCGTTCTTCAACGGCGTGGCCGGCGAACGATTCGCGGTGCGCAATTCCGGCGCCACCGCAGTGGTCGAGGGTACCGGCGATCACGGCTGCGAATACATGACCGGCGGCACCGTGGTGGTGCTCGGCGATACCGGTCGCAATTTCGCGGCCGGCATGTCCGGCGGCATCGCCTACGTCTACGACCCCGACGCGTACTTTGCACGCAGATGCAACCTGGACATGGTCGCACTGGAGCCGTTGATGACCGCGGACGAACAGGACGGCAGGCTGGATCGCGCGCTGTGGCACCGGATGGAGCGCAGCGGTGAGGCACAGGCCGACGAGGCCATCCTCAAGGGTCTGGTGGAGCGCCACTTCAAGCTCACCGGCAGTACGCGCGCGCGCAATCTGCTGGACAACTGGCCGGCAGCGCGGGCGAAGTTCGTCAAGGTCTTCCCTTACGAGTACAAGCGCGCGCTGGGCGAGATGTACGGCGCCGGGGCGGTGGCGAAGGACGCGGTCGCGGCCTGAAAGTCGGGAAAGCTGATCAACGCAAGATATGCAGGGCAGGCACGCAACAGCGAGAAAAAGGCACGGATTCCTGAAGCGATGCGGTTCGATTCCTGAACCTCGCGTCCTTTCCGGCACGCTCCCGTGCGCTTTCGCGCTGGAATCGTTTTGACGAATTGAGAGACGAGAGCATGGGCAAGGTCACCGGTTTCATCGAGTTCGAGCGCCAGAAGGAGTCCTATCTCCCGGTCGAGGCGCGGGTGAAGAACAACAAGGAATTCGTGCTGGTCCTGGAGCCGGACAAGGCCAAGACGCAGGCAGCGCGCTGCATGGACTGCGGCACGCCGTTCTGCATGAGCGGCTGCCCGGTCCACAACATCATCCCGGACTGGAACGATCTGGTTTACACCCGGAACTACCGTGGAGCGCTCGAGAGCCTGCACAGCACCAACAACTTTCCGGAGTTCACCGGCCGAGTCTGTCCGGCGCCCTGCGAGGCGTCCTGCACGCTCAACGTCAATCGCGACCCGGTGGGCATCAAGTCCATCGAGCTGTTCATCGTCGAAAAAGGCTTCGAAAGCGGCTGGATCGTGCCGCAACCCGCCGCGACCCTGACCGGCAAGACGGTCGCGGTGATCGGCTCGGGTCCGGCCGGCCTGGCGGCTGCGCAGCAGTTGGCGCGTGTCGGTCACGCGGTCACCGTGTTCGAGAAAAATGATCGCATCGGCGGCCTGATGCGCTACGGCATTCCCGGGTTCAAGCTGGACAAGGACATCCTCGACCGACGCCTGGACCAGATGCGTGCAGAGGGCGTGGAGTTCAGGCCCGGTGTGTACGTCGGCGGCGAGCCGCTCAAGGACATCACCAACCTGGCCAGCCAAACCATCGCCGCCGAAGAGCTGATGAAGAGTTTCGATGCGGTTTTGCTCACCGGCGGCTCCGAGCAGGGCCGCGACCTGCCGGTGCCGGGACGCGAGCTCAAGGGCATCCATTACGCCATGGAATTCCTGCCGCAGCAGAACCGCGTGGACGCCGGCGACAAGGTGAAGAACCAGTTGCGTGCCGAGGGCAAGCACGTGGTGGTCATCGGCGGCGGTGACACCGGTTCGGACTGTGTCGGCACCAGCCGCCGACACGGCGCCGCCAGCATCACCCAGTTCGAATTGCTGCCGCAGCCGCCGGAACAGGAGAACAAGCCGCTGGTGTGGCCCTACTGGCCGATCAAGCTGCGCACATCGTCCAGCCACGAAGAAGGCTGCAATCGCGACTGGTCGGTGGCCACCAAGCGCTTCGAGGGCCGCAACGGCAAGGTCGAGAAGCTGGTTGCCGCACGCCTGGAATGGAAGGACGGCAAGATGAGCGAAGTGCCGGATTCCGAGTTCGAGATGAAGGCCGACCTGGTGTTGCTCGCCATGGGTTTCGTGGCGCCCGCAGCGCCGGTGCTCGACGCCTTCGGTGTGGAAAAGGACGGCCGCGGCAACGCCAAGGCTGCGACAGACGGCGCAGGCTGCTACCACACCAGTGTCCACAAGGTCTTCGCGGCCGGTGACATGCGTCGCGGCCAGTCGCTGGTGGTGTGGGCCATCCGCGAGGGCCGCCAGGCTGCGCGCGCGGTCGACGAATACCTGATGGGCGCCACCGACCTGCCGCGCTGAGGCCCTGCGACGCGTCGGGGCACTGCGCGCGTGCGGCGAACGACACCGGGCCTGCTGCTGTGTGCTGTCGCCCTGTTGTCGGCAGCCTGCGGGCAGGCGCCTTCGGCGCTGTCGGGCGGCGGCCCCCAGGCCGGCCACTGGCAGGAATTCCCGGCCCCGCTGGCCGCTGCGATGCAGCGCGGCGTCAATGTCTCCAACTGGTTCCAGCATCGCAGTGACCCGGCGGCGGCGCCAGGCTGGCCGCTGGCGCAGGACTTTGAACACATGCGGGCGCTGGGTCTGGGCCATGTGCGCCTGCTGGTCGACCCGGCCTGGCTGCAGCACCAAACCGCCAACGCCGGCGCATTGCGTGCCGGCGTCGAGCTGGCGCTGGCCGCAGACCTGGTGGTGGTACTGGCGTTGCAACCGTCGTCAGAGATCAAGCTCAGCCTGGGCGATGGCCAGGCCGGGCTGGACGATCTGGCGCTGACCTGGCGGATGATCGCGGTGCTGCTGGGCGATCTTGCGCCTGACCGCCTGGTATTCGAGGTGCTCAATGAACCCGAGATCGAGGACGCGGCGCGTGCCGCGGTGGTGCAGGAGCACCTGATCGAGGCGGTACGCGCCTCCGGCCCAAAGCGCTGGGCGGTGATCAATGGCGCGCACTATTCCGACATCGATGATCTGCTTGCGCTGCCGGCGCCCAGGCTGGCGGGCGTGATCTACGGCTTTCACTTCTACACGCCGCACAATTTCACCCACCAGGGCGCTACCTGGGGCTGGCCGATGTGGGCGCTGCTGCGCGATCTGCCTTATCCCTCCTCGCCGGAATTGCTGGAGCCAATGCTGCCGACGCTGCCGGAGCCGGCGCGCGAGCACGCCGCCTGGTACGGGCAGCAGGCATGGAACCGCCAGGCGCTGGCACCGGGTCTGGAGCGCGCCGCCGACTGGGCCAGGCGTCATCGGGTGCCGCTCTGGTGCAGCGAATTCGGCGTGTTGCGCGACACGGCGCCGCCGGATTCGCGGCGCGCGTGGCTGGGCGATGTGCGGGACCTGTTCGAACGGCATCACATCGCCTGGAGCCACTTCGACTGGTGGGGGCATTTCGGGCTGGTCACCGGACCGCCCCGGGCCCGCGTCGAGGACGCCGATGCGCTGGCCGGGCTCGGGCTGGTGCGCCGGCCGTGAAACCGTTGCGGCACGGCGCTCGACGACCGCTTGCCGGCGCCGCGCATCGTGGCGACGCCATCGTGCACGCGCCGCCCGTCATCGCGCGGATGTTGCGCGGTCTGCTGGCGCTGGGCCCCGGATCGATCGCCGCGTGGCCGTCGACGGGTTGGGCCTGGTGGGCGTCCGGCGCGGCGGCAGCGGCAGATTTCTACGGTGGGCCGGTGTGTCTGGGCATCGGCCTGGGCTTGCTGCTGTACCTGCCGTTGGCCAGCCTGCTCAAGCCGCGCTGGGCGGCCGGCAGCGACCCCGACGAGATTCATCTGGCCGGTCTGCCGCACCGGCTGCAGCAACTCTGGGGGACGGTGCAGGAAACCGCCGGAGGTGCCGGCCCCCTGGTCCTGCACCTGGACGACGGCAAGGTATTGCAGATCGACGAGCGCTACCGCGACCGTTTCGACGCACCCGGGCATCGCCTTTGCGCCGCGGGCTACAGCCGCCAGCACTGGCTGCCGCCGACCTTCGTGGCGATCTTCAATCCGGATACACAGACCTACCGCACGCAGTGGCGCAATCTGGTGTGGTGCCTGCTGCCGGTCCACCCCCATGTCGCGATCCCGGTGTGCCTGCTGGCCGGCGCCTTCACTTACGGCATCGGGCTGCTGCCCGGCGCGGCCTGGATGGTCTGGCAGTACCGGCGGGCCCGTGCCGACGCCGAACAGATCGCGCGGCAGGTCCATCTGCGCGTGGTGCCGCCGACGAATATCTCCGAAACGTCCGCCGACATCACCGAGCCCCAGGTTCGGACCTGAGTCTCCGGACCCGAGCGTCTATCCCAGGACCATCGGAAGCAGCAGGGTGCCGACGGTGCCGGCCAGGCCGAAGATGATCAGCGTGATCAGGCAGTAGCCCCAGATGTCCTTGAGCCCCAGCCCGGAGATGCCCAGCGCCGGCAGGGCGAAGAACGGCTGCAGAAAGTTGGTCCACAGATCCCCGACGGTGAAGCCGTTGACCGCCACCGCCATCGGCACGCCGAGCTGGCGCGCCGCCTCCACCAGCACCGGACCCTGCAGCGCCCACTGCCCGCCGGCCGAGGGCACGAAAACGTTGATGACCCCGGCCGACAGCATGCAGATGAAGCCGAAGGTCTGCGGCGTGGCCACCGACACCATCCATTCTGCGATGGTCACCACCAGTCCCGACCCCACCATCATCCCCATGATCCCGGCGTAGAACGGGAACAGCAGGATGATGCCGGACGCGGCGCGAACGCCTCCGGCGAACACGTCGGTGTAACGCGCCAGGCTGCCGTGCAGCGTCACCCCCAGGATCAGGAACGTGAAGTTGAGAATATTGAGATTCAGGTCCAGGCCGCGGGTGGCAAACCAGTAGACGATCCAGGCCAGACCGCCGGCGCCGAGCAGCCAGGTCAGCAGCCGGCTGTGGTCCAGGCGCTCGGCCAGGCGCCGCGGGCCGGGTTCGGGCGCGCGTTCCGGCGCATCCAGGCGGGCCAGTTCCGCGGCGCTGACGATGATTGCCTCCTGCGGTGGCGGCAGCATGCGACGGAACGCCCAGATCACGCCGATCAGGGCCAGCAGCGCGGTCACCACCAGGGTCGGCCCGAAAATGGTCTCGGTTTGCGGGATCAGACCGATCTCGGCCTCAAGAAAATGCCCCGGCGTGGCGACCAGGATCGGCGCGGTGATGGTCAGGCCCATGGTCAGGGCGCAGATCGCCGCGCTGTAGGCCGTGGCCACCAGCAGGGGATAGTCCACCGCCACGCGCTTGGCCACTTCGCGCGCCAGAATCGGGCCGATCACCAGACCGAAGCCCCAGGAGATCCAGCACGCCAGCGCCGACACCAGCGCGGTCAGGGTCAGCGCCGCCGCCGGCGTGCGCGGCAGCCCGGCCAGCGCGCTCAGGCCCCGCTTGACCGGCGGTGCCATGGCCAGGCCGTAGCCGGTGACCAGGATCAGTGTCATCTGCATGCCGAACGACAGAAAATCCCAGAAGCCGCCGTACCAGTGCTCCACCATCTGCATCGGTGTCTGGCGCATCACCGCCAGGCCCAGCAGCAGCGTCGCGGCGCTCAGCAGGACGGTCAGCGTGAAGGCTTCCGGCATGGCCTTTTCCGCTGCCCAGCGAAAGCGAAGCGCGATGCGTCTGAGCACCTCGGGGGTCTCCGGCCGTGCGTGCTGCGCTCAGGATGGCCGGTCGTCGCTGCCGCGGCGGCTGCCGAGCAGGTCGCGCGCAATCTCGCCGGCGCGGTCGTTGAGCAGGCGGATGGTCTCGTAGATGTTGCCCACCGTCTGGTCGTGGACCTCACGCACCTGCTCCACGGTGGGCTGCAGGGCGTCGATGCGTTCCAGTGCATCGAACGGCATGCTGGCGATGGAACGGTGCACCTGCTCGACGCTGGTGGCGCCGTCGTCGATGGCTTTTTCCACGATGCGCTGCAGGCTCAGCAGTTTGTCGGACATCGGAACTCCCGGAGATGTGGATTCAACGGCAATGCACCGGCAGCCTGCAGGGGTCCTTCCTGGGCGGCTGCAGGCGCTGCAGGACAGCCTGTGTGGCCGGCGCCTGCGGCAACAGGGTGACAAATGTGCGCAGGTCTTGCCCGGAGGCGGCCTGGCTGGCTCGGGCGCAGACCGCGCAGCCGCTGTTCCGGGCGCTGGCAGGCGGCGTCGTCCGGCGTCTGCAGCCGCGCCCTGCCCTGCCCGACAGGCACCGGCAGCAGGAATCTCCGGCAGCAGGACATGAAAGTCATGCCCGGCGGCGGCAGCAGGGGCGGAATATTCACCGGAGGCGGCACTCGGCTCGACAGTTGGTTGTCTGGCGCCGATTGTGAGGGCTTGCCGAACGCATGACACCCGGGCCTGGCCGCTCTCCGGGCGCAGTGCGGGGCGGGTCCCCCGGAGCGGCGATTCAATGTGCCCGTCAATGTGCCCGCTGCCGATCAACGCATCGGCCCATGGTCACTGCATTTGGGGCCGGCCGCCGCGGGTTTCCGGGTCGCGCGGGCCCCGGCGGCGGCGGGGTGCACTAAACTTGCAGGCCCTCCCCGGCCTGCTGCGCAGTCGACAGTGGCCGCTTCCGGGAGGGCGTCGGGCCCGGTGACACTGTCGCGGCGCGGATCATCCCGCTGATCGCCGCGACCGGACCCGACCTTATTCGCGCGGGAATCCGGAGCCGGCATGAGTGTGAGAGTCGATGATCAGGGCGCAGCAACGATGGAGTCGCGCCTCGCAGGGGTGACCGACCCCATGTCCGGCGCCACGCAGGAAACGCCGGATGGCCAGGACGCGCTTGCAGTGCTGGCCCTGGCCTACCGCCGCGAGCGCGAGGCAGAGCAGGACACCGAAGCCGCAGAATCAGGGTCGGAATCGACCGGCGGCGAGAGCCTCGGGGCCGCGCTCGACGTGCCACCCGAATCAGTGCAGGTTGCGGCCAGCGATGAGGGCGCGGCGACCGACAGTCCACCGGCGGATGCCCAAGGCGCCGCGCCCGCCGCGCCCGGGGACGGCAGCGCGCCGACCAGCCGGCCGCAGGAAAGCGCCGGCTGGATGCCCGAGGGCCTGTGGATCAAGGCGGCCGGTGTCGCCCTGATCGGGGGCATCGCCATTGCCACCGACGACGACGATGACGACGACAACACCGTCGATCCATCCAACGCCGTGCCCGCCATCACCAGCAACGGGGGCGGCAACACCGCGGCGATCAACGTCGACGAAAACAGCACCGCCGTCACCACCGTCGTGGCGACCGACGACGACGACACCGACACCCTGACCTACAGCATCAGCGGTGGCACCGATGCCCAGCGCTTCGGGATCGACGCCACCACCGGCGTGTTGAGCTTTGTCGAGGCCCCGGACTACGAAGATCCCAAGGACACCGGCAGCAACAATCTCTACAACGTGATCGTCACCGCCAGCGACGGCGTGGCCAGCGACGTGCAATCGATCAACGTCAAAGTCGTCAACCGGGACGAGGACGGCAACGAGGCGCCGGAGATCACCAGCAACGGAGGTGGCGCCAGCGCGACCCGCAACCTTGCCGAAAACACCACCGCGGTCACCACGGTGCTCGCCGTCGACGTCGACGAAGACAGCGAGCTGACCTACAGCATCAGTGGCGGCGCCGATGCGGGGTTCTTCACCATCAATGCCGAAAGCGGCGTGCTGCGCTTCATCAGCGCACCGGATTTCGAAAACCGCCGGGATGCCGGCAGCAACAACACCTACATCGTGCAGGTGACCGCCAGCGACGGCGAACTGAGCGATACACAGACCCTCACTGTCACCGTCACCAACGTGGCCGAAAATGCCGCGCCGCAGATCACCAGCAACGGCGGCGGCGCCACCGCCAGTGTCGAGTCCGCCGAGGCGCAGACCGCGGTCACCACGGTGCTGGCCAGCGACCCGGAAGAGGGCGACGCGCTGACCTACAGCATCGGCGGCGGTGCCGACGCCGAGCGCTTCGAGATCGACGCCACCACCGGCGTGCTGAGCTTTGCCGAGGCGCCGGACTTCGAGGCGCCGACCGACGCCGACGCCGACAATTTCTACGAAGTGATCGTCACCGCCAGCGACGGCGATCTGTCCGACAGCCAGGCCCTGAGTGTTGAAGTCACCGATGTCGACGAGGACAACCAGGCGCCCACCATCGACAGCGGCGACGGCGCCGACACCGTGGCGGTTCAGATCAGCGAAGGCCTGGCCGAGGTCACCACCGTGCTGGCCAGCGATCCCGAAGACGACACGCTGGACTTCAGCATCATCGGTGGCGACGACGCCGGGCTGTTCGAGATCGACGCCGTCAGCGGCGTGCTGAGTTTCCTGGCCGCGCCGGACTTCGACACGCCGTCGGACGCCGATGCCGACAACGTCTACCAGGTGATGGTCGGCGTCAGCGACGGCAGTGCCAGCGACAGCCAGGCCATTGCGGTCACCGTCACCGAGATGGCCGCGGCCATGGCCGCCGGCTCGTTCGACGCTGGCGCCGCGTTGTTCACCGATCCGGACCCGGTGGGGTGAGTGCGTACCTCGGCGCCACCGACGAAGCTGCGGCGGCGCTGAGCCGTTGCCGGCGACGCGCAGGTCAGTTTTGATGCGATGCGCCGGGTGCGAGCCGTCCTGATACCCCTGCTGGTTGCGCTGGTTGCGCTGGTTGCGCTGGGGGCGGTGCCGGGCGCGACGGCGCAGCCGGCGGCAGCGGTGCCGTCGCAGGCTGTCGTCGAGCACATGATCGAGCACGACCTGCGCGCGCGGCATCACCGATCCGCGCGTGCTGGAGGCAATGCGCCGGGTGCCGCGTGAACGCTTCGTGCCGCCCGAACTGGCGGCGCACGCCTACCAGGACCGGCCGCTGCCGATCGGCCACGGCCAGACCATCTCGCAGCCCTACGTGGTGGCGTGGATGACCGAGGCCCTGGCCTTGCGCGGCGACGAAAAGGTCCTGGAGATCGGCACCGGCTCCGGCTACCAGGCCGCGGTGCTGGCCGAACTGGCGCACAGCGTTCACAGCATCGAGATCGTCGAAGCGCTGGTACAGCGGGCGCGCGCGCTGTTCCACCATCTCCCCTACGCCAACCTGCGCCTGCGCCAGGGGGACGGCTACCAGGGCTGGGCCGAGGCCGCACCCTTCGACGCCATCCTGCTCACCGCCGCGCCGCCACACGTGCCGCAGCCGCTGCTCGATCAGCTCGCGGTCGGCGGACGCATGGTGCTGCCGCTGGGCGGGCAGGGCCCGCAGGGTCAGGTGATGGTCCGCATCCTGCGCACCGCCGAAGGGGGGTACCAGCGGCAGCGCCTGGGCACGGTGCGCTTCGTGCCGATGACCGGCGCGGTGCAGGACGGCCGGTAAGCATTGCAGGCCGGCCCCGTCGTTACGGACACCGTCGTTGTTGCCGCCGCGAGGCGCTGCGCCCAGTTCAGCAGTCCAGCAGTCCAGCAGTCCTGCAGTCCAGCCGTGCGGACACCCGCGTACGCCTACCCGGACTGGGCGCAGCGCCACGGGACCTGTCGGCCAGGCATACCGATGTCCGGCGCAGCGCTGATAGCCTGCTCGCCTGCGAGGAGATCCCGGAACATGAACCGAACCACGCACGGACCGTGGCCGATCGCGGTACTGCTGTCTGCGGTGCTGCTGGGCGGCTGCCCGTCCAGCGACCCGCCGCTGACGTCGATCAGCGCCGATACGCGTGGATTCGATGCACTGCGCGCGCCGGCAACCCCCAAGGCAATCATCTTCGACGGCACCATTCCGGCGCCGGACGGCGAAGTGATCGGTATCACCGTCTATCAGCCGGCGCTGGCAGCGGATCAACCGGCGCCGCTGATCCTGCACGGGCATGGCTTCGGACTGGCCCGCACGCGCAATTTCGAGGGCGACAACCCGATCGGCCGTTTCCTGAGCGCCGACGTCAGTGGCGACACCGCAACCGCGGCCTGGAACGCAGGCTATTACGTGATCAGTTTCGATCAGCGCGGTTTCGGCCAGTCCAGTGGCCCCATCACGGTGATGGACCCGGACGTGGACGGACGCAACATCAGCGCGATCCTGGACTGGGCCGAGTCCAACCTGGCGCACCTGGCGCGTCGCGACTCGGACCCGCTGGTGGGCTCGGTGGGCCTGAGCTACGGCGGCGGATTCCAGCTGATCGGCAGCGCAGTCGATGCGCGCTTCGACGCCCTGGTGCCGGTGGCGACCTGGAACGATCTGCGCTACAGCCTGGCGCCCAATGGCGTGCCCAAGACCATCTGGCTGGACATCCTGGTGGTCGGTGCGGCACCGGGCGGATTCCAGTTCGTGCCCTTTGTCTACACGGCATTCCTGCAGGCGACGCTGGGTCAGGTTTCGTCGCAATCGCTGGCCGAATTCGAACGCCGCAGTTTCGCCTCGTTCTGCGCCGGGACCCGGGTCGACGGTCGCGGTGTGCCGGAAGTGGATGCGTTTTTCATCCAGGGCGCCAACGATGTGCTGTTCAATCTCAACGAGGCAGTGGCCAACCAGGCCTGCCTGCGCGCGGCGGGTCGCGATGCGCGCCTGCTGGTCCAGACCGACGGGCACATCGTGCCGCTGCTGCAGAGTGCCGGGCGGCAGATCCTGTTCGGCACCGATGCCCAGGTCGGCTGCGGGGCGCGAGTCTACGACACCGCCGCGATGATGCTCGACTTCCTCGACCAGAAGCTGATGGGACGCGCGCCGGGTCCGCAGTCACCGCCACAGACCTGCATCGCGCTCGGTGACGGGCAGGGGCTGGACCTGCCCGGCATGCCGTTCGGCGGCGCCGCGCGGTCCTTCGACGCCACCCCGGTGATTCCGGGTGGCGCAGGGCTGGTGGTGGAACTACTGCGCGGACTGCCGCTGCAGACGCTGCTGAGCACGCTGGCCGGTCTGGGCCCGGAGGTGCTGGACGTGGTGCTGGCTGTTGTGCGCTCACCTCCGGGCAGCGTGCAGGAGGGGACGCAGGCCTTCATCGATCTGCTGCCGCAGATCGTCAACCTGCTGCCCTCGGAACTCGTGCAGCAACTGGTGGCGGCGCCGGTCTACATCCCGCTGCACGCCGCTGGCGCAGGACAGGCCCTGGCCGGCATTCCGCAGGCCACGCTGTCCTTTTCCGGCGGCGCCGGAGCGCCGCCGCTGTTCGTGGGCATCGGCCTGCGCCGTGGCGGGACCGGCGACGTGCAGACGGTCAGCGAGCAAGTGTTGCCTGTGCTTGCGCGGGGCGAGCAGACGCTGGACCTGATCGGTGTGCGCACGAGGCTGCAGGCCGGCGATGAACTGGGCCTGGTGATTTTCGGTTTTCACCCGTACTACGCGAACAACTCGCTGTTGAGTCTGGCGCCGGTCCCCGTGCAGGTTTCAGGCACGGTGAACCTGCCCATCCTGGTGCGCTGAGCGCCGCCTGCGCAATGGAGCCGGCCGTGTTCCGGTCCAGGTCATGATTCGCAAGCCGACTTTCCCTCCGGCAGGCCATCACGAGGCGTCATCGATCGCCCATGGCGAGGATGCGCAACACGGCCAGGCGCGAAAAGACGCGCGGTAACGATTAGGTGCGGGCACGCCTGCAGCACGACGGCGTGCGCCCCCGGTCAGGGACGAGGCCTACATGTCGTCGTAGACCGCGGTGATCGGATAGCGCCGCTCGCGGCCGAAGGCGCAGCGCGTCACCTTGGGGCCGGGCGGGGCCTGGCGGCGCTTGTACTCGGAGCGGCGCACCAGAGCGGCGACGCGCTTGACGATGCCTTCGTCGAAACCCATGGCGACGATTTCCGGGATCGAGCGGCTGTCCTCGACATAGGCTTCGAGGATCGGGTCCAGCACCTCGTAGGGCGGCAGCGAATCCGAGTCCTTCTGGTCCGGGCGCAGCTCGGCCGAAGGCGGGCGCGTCAGCACGCGTTCGGGAATCACCGGCGAGCAGGTGTTGCGGTAACGGACCAGGTCGAACACCAGGGTCTTGTAGACGTCCTTGATCGGCGCAAAACCGCCGCACATGTCGCCGTAGAGAGTGGCGTAGCCGACCGCCATCTCGGACTTGTTGCCGGTGGTCAGCACCACGTGGCCGAACTTGTTGGACAGCGCCATCAGCAGCACGCCGCGCGCGCGCGACTGCATGTTCTCCTCGGTGATGTCGATGTCGCAACCGGCAAAGGTCTGCGCCAGCGTGTCGTTGAGCGCCAGGACCGTCTGCTCGATGGGCAGCACCGAATGGCGGATGCCCAGCGCTTTGGCCTCGATGAGGGCGTCGTCGTTGCTCATGTCCAGCGTGTAGCGCGAGGGCAGCGATACGCCCCAGACGCGCTCCGGGCCAAGCGCATCGGCGGCAATGGCCGCAATCAGTGCCGAGTCGATGCCGCCGGAAAGGCCGATCAGGGCGCCGGGAAAACCGTTGCGGTTGACGTAGTCGCGCACCGACTGCACCAGCCCGCGGTAGACCAGTTCGGTCTGGTCGACGGCCGGCGCCGTCGGCCCGCGTATGCCGAAGCCCTCACCGAATTCGACCGCGTAGAGATCCTCCTCGAAGGCCGGCGCGCGAAAGCCGATGCGGCCCGTGCAGTCGATGGCAAACGAGGCGCCGTCGAACATCAGGTCGTCCTGACCGCCGACCTGGTTGACGTAGAGCACCGGCAGGCCGGTTTCGGCGTTGCGCTGGCGCAGCACCTGTTCGCGCTGCGCCGCCTTGCCCAGCGCAAAGGGCGAGGCGTTGAGGTTGATCATCATGCGCGCGCCCAGGTCGCGGCTTTCGTCCGCCGGGCCCGGGCTCCAGATGTCCTCGCAGATGCACAGCGCCACCGGCACGCCTTCGAGATCGAACACACAGGCGCTGGTACCGGGCAGGAAATGGCGCTTTTCGTCGAATACGCCGTAATTGGGCAGCAGGCGCTTGCGGTAGCGGCGCACGGTCTTGCCGTCCCGCAGCACCGCCGCGGCGTTGTAGATGCCCTCGTCCGCATAATCGGGGTAACCGACGACAACGTGAATGCCGTGAATCTCGCTGCGCAGGCGCGCCAGGCCCGCTTCCACCGCCGGCGGGATGCCCGAGCGAAGCAACAGGTCGTCCGGCGGGTAGCCGAGGATGGCCAGTTCCGGGAACGCGATCAGGTGGGCGTGCAGTTCGTCGCGGGCCCGCACCGCCGCGGCGATGATCTTGTCGACGTTGCCGTCGATGTCGCCGACCCACAAGTTGAGCTGCGCGGCGACCAGCGTGAGTTTCGAGGTCATGTCCTTGCTCACCGGCGTGTGCGCGCCGTAATGCATCGCTGAGGTGCGCGGCGGCGGGCAGCGGGCCGCCGATGGCGAGGGCTGGCCCTGTCCGGCATCAGCGGTGGGTGCAGGGGCCCTGCTGTCGAGCTTTGGCGCGTCGCAGCCGGCCCGCTGCCGGCCCGCGCGTGAACAAAAACAAAAAGGACCCGCGGCGGCGGGCCCTTGAACGATCCAGGCATGGGACGGTTGACCGTCTTCAGCCCAGCAGCGCCTTCATCGCGCTGCCCAGGTCGGCCGGCGAGCGTACGGTCTTGACGCCGGCGGCTTCCAGCGCCCTGAATTTCTCTTCGGCGGTGCCCTTGCCGCCGGCGATGATGGCGCCGGCATGGCCCATGCGCTTGCCCGGCGGCGCAGTGACCCCAGCGATGTAGGCCACCACCGGCTTGCTGACGCTGGCCTTGATGTAATCGGCGGCTTCTTCTTCGGAACTGCCGCCGATCTCGCCGACCATGATGATGCCGGCGGTGGCGGGGTCGGCCTCGAACATCCGCAGGCAGTCGATGAAGCCGATGCCGCGCACCGGGTCGCCGCCGATGCCCACGCAGGTGCTCTGGCCCAGGCCGTTCTGCGTGGTCTGGTGCACCGTTTCGTAGGTCAGCGTGCCGGAGCGGCTGACGATGCCGATCCGGCCGGGCTGGTGGATGTGGCCGGGCATGATGCCGATCTTGCATTGGCCGGGCGTGATCACGCCGGGGCAGTTGGGGCCGACCAGCACGGTGTCGGGGTAGTCGCTGCGCAACGCGGCCTTGACGCGGACCATGTCGTTGACCGGGATGCCCTCGGTGATGCAGATCACCACCTTGATGCCGGCGTCGGCAGCTTCGAGGATGGCGTCGGCCGCGCCCGGGGCGGGCACGTAGATCATGGTGGCGTCGGCGCCGGTGGCGGCCACGGCGTCATGCGCGGTGTTGAACACCGGCAGCTTCAGGTGCGTATTGCCGCCCTTGCCGGGCGACACCCCGCCGACCATCCGCGTGCCGTAGGCGATCGACTGCTCGGAGTGGAAGGTGCCCTGCTTGCCGGTGAATCCCTGGCAGATGACCTTTGTGTCTTTGTTGATGAGGATGGACATTTGAGTTCCGGAAATCGGGAATCGGGAATCGGGAATCGTCGATGGGAGGGGGTTCGTAAGGTCTTTACGATTCCCGATTCTCCATTCCCGATTCCCGGCGGTATCAGCCCTGTGCCAGCTTGACGACGGTTTCTGCCGCCTCGGTGAGTTCGGACACCGGCGTGATCGCCAGCCCCGAGTCGCGCAACAGTTGCTGGCCTTTTTCCATGTTGGTGCCCTGCAGGCGCGCCACCACCGGCAGCTTCAGCCCGGTCTGCTTGCAGGCGGCGACGATGCCTTCGGCAATCAGGTCGCAGCGCACGATGCCGCCGAAAATATTGATGAAAATGGCCTTGACCTCCGGGCTGGAGGTGATCAGCTTGAATGCCTCGGTGACTTTCTCGGCCGTGGTGCCGCCGCCGACGTCGAGGAAGTTGGCGGGTTGGCCGCCGTGCAGTTTCACGATGTCCATGGTCGCCATCGCCAGACCGGCGCCGTTGACCATGCAGCCGATATTGCCTTCCAGGGTGACGTAGTTGAGGTCGAACTTGGCGGCGGCGCGTTCGCGCTCGTCCTCCTGGCTGTAATCGCGCTGCAGGGCGATTTCCTTCTGGCGATGCAGGGCGTTTTCGTCAAAGTTGAGCTTGGCGTCCAGGGCAAACACGTTGCCCTCGGCAGTGACGATCAGAGGGTTGATCTCCACCATGGAGGCATCACACTCGGTGAGGATGCGGTACAGCCCGAGCATGATCCGGGTGAACTGGTCGGTCTGGTCCTTGTTCAGGCCCATGAAGAAGCCCAGTTCGCGCGCCTGATAAGGCGACAGGCCCACCGCCGGGTTGACGAACACGTGCTTGAGCTTCTCCGGCGTGTGCTCGGCGACCTCCTCGATATCCATGCCGCCAGCGGCCGAGGCCATGAACACGATGCGCTCACGGGTGCGGTCCACAAGGCCGGACACGTATAACTCCCGGGCAATGTTCGAGGGTTTCTCGACCCATACCGAATTCACCGGCAGTCCGGCGGCGCCGGTCTGCTTGGTCACCAGTCTCTTGCCGAGCATGCCCTTGGCCGCTTCCTCGGCGGCGTCGGGACCGGCCACCAGCTTGACGCCGCCGGCCTTGCCGCGACCGCCCGCATGGACCTGCGCCTTGACCACCACCTTGTCGGTCGCCAGCTGCTTGGCGGCGGCGCGAGCGGCTTCGGGACTTTCTGCCAGAACACCGTCCGGCACCGGGATGCCGAAGCGGGCGAACAGCGCCTTGGCCTGAAATTCGTGCAGATTCATGTTTCCCCCTGAGTTGAGGGGCCATTTTCCACCAGCGCATGCCGCGCTGCAAAATAATCGCTCCTGGCCAATGGCGTCAGCGACAGTTTTGAATGGTCCAGGCGCCGGGCCCGGCCGTATGAGCGTCGTGCTCCGGATTGGTCGCCTGCATCCGCGGCCGTATGATCGTGGACCTGCCTTGCGCACGAGCGACTCCACATGGGCCTGGTTCTCCGCCTGCTGCTGATTGCTGCCGTGGTCTGGCTGGGCATCCACCTGTTGCGCAAATGGCGGCGCGGGCCTGACGACCAGACCTCGTCGCCGCCGCCGTCGTCATCGAAGGGGAAAGCCGGCGGCTACCAGCCCATGGTGCGCTGCCGCGAGTGCGGAGTGCACCTGCCTGCGCAGGCGGTCTCGTCGCAGGGTTTGTGCGGCAAGTGCCTGCGGTAGGCCCCGGCGCGATCATTGCCGACGACTGGCGCGCCCTGCGCCTGTTGTCGTTGTACCGGCTGGGACTGGTGTCGATCCTGCTGTCGCTGATGGCGGCCGGCTACATCCCCCAGGTCCTGACATCGGTCAACTCGGCCTGGTACCAGTGGACCTGCGCCGTCTACGGGGGCGCCGCGCTGCTGCTGGCGTGGACGGTGCTGCGCCGCCGGACCCGCATGTCGGTGCAGGCCCACGTGCAATATCTGGTCGACCTCGCGGCGATCACGATGCTGGTCTACGCCAGTGGCGGCGTCGATAACGGCCTCGGCGCGCTGTTGCTGATCCCGGCGGTGACCTGCGCGCTGGTCCTGTCCGCGCGCATGGCGGTGATGCAGGCGGCACTGGGCACGCTGGTGCTGTTCGGGGAGCAGGTGCTGCGCCACCACGGTCAACCGGTGGACGCCAGCGATTACACCTCGACCGGGGTGCTCGGATTGATCCTGTTCGGTACCGCGGTGGCGGCCAGCACGGTGGCGCAACGCGCGCGCAGGTCCGAAGCGCTGGCCAAGCGCATGGGCAGCGAGTTCGACGACCTGTCCAGGCTCAACGAGATGATCCTGGATGCGATGAGCACCGGGGTCGTGGTACTGGATCAAAACCTGCGCATCGGCAACCTCAACGCGGCGGCCCGCGAGCTGCTGCGCACCACCAGCCGCGCGGAGGGCCGCGCGCTGGAACTCGAATCGCCACCTCTGGCCCTGCGCCTGCGCCGGTGGCTGAGCGTGCGTGATGACGACGAACAGCCGCTGTCGCTGGGGTCCGGCATGCCGGAGGTGATCGTGCGGGTGACGCGCCTGCGTTCGGCCGCCAGTGGCCCGATCATGGTGCTGCTCGAAGACGCCTCGCGGCTGCGCGAGCAGGCCCAGCAGATCAAGCTCGCCGCCCTGGGGCGGTTGTCGGCGAGCATCGCCCACGAGATCCGCAACCCGCTGTCGGCAATCAGCCACGCCGGACAGCTGCTGTACGAAGCCGACGAGATCGGCGCCGATAACCGACGCCTGCTTGCGATGATCCACCGGCACACTGATCGCATCGACAAGATCGTCGGCGATGTCATGGCGCTGTCGCGGCGCGAGGTGGCCGACCGCACGCTGATCCCGCTGGCGCCGTGGATCGATGAGACCGTGGCCCTGTACGCAGAAGGTCATCGCCAGGCGCCGCGCCCGATCGAGGTCGCCGAGATCGCGCGCGGGCTGCGCGTGCCGTTCGATCCGCGCCACCTGCAGCAGCTGATGTTCAATCTTTGGGACAACGCCTTTTTCCACGGCGCCCGCGACAATGCCGCGATCACGGTGCGCCTGAGTGTCGGGGTCGAGCGCAACGGGCGCGCCTGGCTGGATGTCAGCGACAACGGTCCGGGCGTGCCGGCCGGGACTGTCGACAACATCTTCGAGCCGTTCTTCACCACCGCCCACGGCGGCACCGGCCTGGGCCTGTACCTGGCCAGGGAATTGTGCGAACTCAACCAGGCGCGCCTGAGCTACCAGCAGCGTCCGGTCGGGGCGTGTTTTCGCGTCAGCTTCGCCGTCGGCATCGCGGTGTGAACGTCCGTTGCCGGGCACGGCACAATGCAGGGTCTGAGCCGGGGGAATCCAAGACATGAACAAGCAGGCGTCCGGCGAGGCGCGAGGTTTGGCGCTGATCGTCGACGACGAGGCCGACATCCGCGAGCTGCTGGAAATCACCCTTTCGCGGATGGGGGTGCGCTCCTGCGCCGCCGCCACCGTGGCCGAGGCTCGCACCTGGCTGGCGGAGCGCAGCTTCGATTTCTGCATCACCGACATGTGCCTGCCCGACGGTAGCGGCATCGACCTGGTGCGTGAGGTGCAACAGCAGCAGGCGCGACTGCCGATCGCGGTGATCACCGCGCACGGCAACGCCGAGGCGGCGGTGGAGAGCCTCAAGGCCGGCGCCTTCGACTTCGTCTCCAAGCCGGTGGACCTGC
>JAJFJX010000050.1 GCA_021773655.1 Panacagrimonas sp. | reverse complement strand
GCGCGCGTTGTCCGAGAACCGCGCCACGTAGTCCTGAAGGTTCTGGCGGGTCTTGGTGCTGCCCAGCGTGGCGAGCGTGTAGCCGGAGGTGTTGTAGAACGGGTAGCGGGTGATCTGGCGCAGGATCAGGTCCAGATCGATGCCGCTGTCCCGATGCGCCTCGTGGGCCGCCGCGACATCCTTGCGGGTTTTTTCCAGCACGCATTCAAGTCGGCGCAGCAGGGTGAACGGCAGGATGACCTTGCCGAAGTCCGTGTGCTTGAAATCCCCCCACAGGTCCTCGGCGTTCTTCCAGATGAAGTCCGCCAGCGACGCGCCCGAAGCATTCCCTTCTGCCATTCCATTCTCCAACCGCTTTTTGCACGAAACAACTCAGCTGTTGGAACCAGACCCTCAACCACCTCTTGCACGGAACGGAGCGATTATCCCAGGCTGCTCGGGAAAAGCGCTTCAACCACTTTTTGCACTCAAGACTTTTTCAAACTGTCGGGCTTTGCGAAAAACACTCAAGTCCAACTCGATGTCGCCCATCCCGAGCACTCTCGATTGCGCCGAAGCGCGCGTCGCAAAGTGAGGTGAGGTGGGTCATCGCTGAAGATGCAGCCACACCGATGCCCCGTGGTGGATTCGCGCGAATCGGTGGCGCTCATCAGGTCGGGCAGGCTGGATGTCCACCTCGCGCCCGAGTGGCCCCGACACCGGGTGATCGTCCCATACGCAGCGGACAACCCACTGCGCGAAAACCTGCATGGGCATGCCGTGCATGCCGGCGGTCGCTACCTGAAGTTTCGCGGCGACTGTTTTGTCACGTTCTTCATAAACTTACTAACAAATGGTGCCGACGGGGAGACTCGAACTCCCACGACTTTCGCCGCTACCACCTCAAGGTAGTGCGTCTACCAATTCCGCCACGTCGGCAAACTGTTCGCTGAACCTGTTGCGACGGCTTGGGGCCGCCTGCAGGGGGCGCGAATCTTAGCGATTCGGCCGCCCTTTGTCTGCCGATCTACTCGGGAATCACCGGTTGCGGCGTCCCGGCAGCCTCTTCAGCCTGCGGGCTGTCCGTCGCCGGTTCTCCGGCAGAGTCCCCATCCTGCTGCAGCGCTGCGCCGGGCACCACCACGCTGTCACCCAGCTTGTCCACCACGCTGCCGCCCCCCGCACCGCTGCGGTCATGCACCAGATAGGCCAGTGCCAGGCTGCAGATGAAGAACGCCGCGGCCAGGGCCGCCGTGATGTGCGTCAGGAAATTGGCCGCGCCACGTGCACCGAAGACCGTGCCCGAGGCGCCGCTGCCAAAGGCCGCGCCGGCGTCGGCGCCCTTGCCGTGCTGGATCAGCACCAGGCCGATGAGCGAAATTGCGACCAGCACCTGCGTCACTACCAAGACCGTATACATGTATGTGCCTGCTGAACCTATTGGGCCTGCGCCGCAGCGCATATGGCCATGAAATCCTGACTCTTCAGCGATGCTCCGCCGATGAGGCCTCCGTCGACGTCGACCCCGGCGAACAGCTCCCGGGCGTTGTCAGGCTTGACGCTGCCGCCGTACAGAATGCGGACCGAGCCCGCGATGGTAGCATCCAGCGCTGCCAGCCGGCCACGGATGAAAGCATGTGCCTCCTGCGCCTGCGCGGTGCTGGCGGTGCGGCCGGTCCCGATCGCCCAGACCGGCTCATAGGCGATCACCGCGCGCGCAAAGGCATGCACCCCGCTGCGATCGAGCACGGCGTCGAGCTGGCGGGCCAGCACTGCCTCGGTCTGCTCGGCATCTCGTTCGGCCAGGGTCTCGCCCAGGCACAGCACCGGCACCAGGTCCAGCGCCTGGGCCACGCCGAACTTGGCCGCCACCACGGCGTCGCTTTCGCCGTACAGAGCACGCCGTTCGGAGTGACCGACCAGCACGTAGTCGCAACCGGCCTCGCGAAGCATCGTGCCGTGGATTTCGCCGGTGTAGGCGCCGGGCTTGTCCTGGTCGGCCAGGTTCTGTGCGCCCAGCCGCACGCCACCACCAAGCAGCGCGGCGACCGGGCAGAGATAGACCGAGGGGGGACAGACCAGGATCTCGACCTTCGGGCAGTCGCCAGCGCCGGCGACGATGCCCTCGACCAGACTGCGATTCGAAGCCGTGCTGCCGTTCATCTTCCAGTTGCCGGCCACCAGATATTGACGCTTGCTCATGGGGTGCTCCCGTTCTCCAGCGTGGGTAAAGCCAGGCGCACGGCATCGGCGATGCGTTCCGCAGCCTGACGGGTTTCAACTTCGTCCTGCGCCTCGACCATGACGCGGATCAGCGGCTCTGTGCCCGAGGCACGCAGCAGCACGCGTCCGCGCGCGCCCAGTGCCCGCTCGACCTCGGCCACACAAATCCTCAAGGCAGGCGCGTCGAGGGCGGCCTGCACCGGGGCGTCGATGCGCAGGTTGATCAGCACCTGCGGACACTTGTTCATGCCGGCGCCGAGCTGCGCCAGGGACTGGCCGGTTTCGATCATCGCCTTGAGCACCTGCAGCGCGGTGATGGTGCCATCGCCGGTGGAGGATCGATCCAGACACAGCGTGTGCCCCGAGGTCTCGCCGCCCAGATCGCCACCGTGCAGCCGGAGCAGTTCGAGCACGTAGCGGTCGCCGACTCGCGCACGGTGAAACTCGATCCCCAGCGCCTCCAGAGCGTGCTGCAGGCCCAGGTTGGACATCAGCGTGCCGACCACCGGGCCGCGCAGACGCCCGGCGGCATGGCGGTGGCGGGCGATGATGAAAAGGATGTCGTCGCCATCGATCGTTTCGCCGCTGGCGGTGGTCATCAGGCAGCGGTCGGCGTCGCCGTCCAGCGCGATGCCGACATCGGCTCCATGCGCGCGCACCGCGGCCTGCAGCGCCTGCAGGTGCGTCGACCCGCAGTCGCGGTTGATGTTGAAGCCGTCCGGACGATCACCAATGACGTGCAGGCTGGCGCCGAGCTCGGCGAAGACCGCCGGAGCCGTGCGATAGGCAGCGCCGTTGGCGCAGTCCAGCACGACGCGCAGTCCCGATAGCGTGCGACTGACCGGGAAACTGCGTTTGCAGAACTCGATGTAGCGCCCCTGGGCGTCGTCGATACGCCGGGCGCGACCGAGCCGGCCGGATTCGACACACTGCAGCGGAGCCTCGATCAGCGCCTCGATCTGCGCCTCGACCTCGTCGCTGAGCTTGCCGCCGTCGGGACCGAAAAACTTGACGCCGTTGTCGTGGTGCGGGTTGTGCGAGGCCGAGATCACCACGCCGGCCTGCGCGCGCAGTGCCCGCGTCAGGTAGGCCACGCCCGGCGTCGGCAGCGGACCGAGCATGTCGGACTCCACGCCGGCGGCGGCAAAGCCGGCCTCCAGGGCCGATTCGAACATGTAGCCGGAGCGTCGCGTGTCCTTGCCGATCAGGACCCGAGCGCCGCTGGCGCCGCCCAGTACCTGTCCGGCGGCCCAACCCAGCTTGAGGGCAAAGTCCGGCGTCATCGGTGCGGTCCCGACCTTGCCGCGGACGCCGTCTGTGCCGAAATACCTTCGATTCAAATTCCGCCTCCCTCCTGCTGCGCTTCCATCGCCACACCGCCGTTGCGGATGGCGCTTGCCACCGTCACCGCATCGCGGGTGGCCCGAACGTCGTGGGTGCGCACCATTCTTGCACCGGCCAGGACCGCAGCGGTGGCCGCCGCCAGGCTGGCCGGCAGCCTCTGGCTCACCGTCGCGGCGCAAAGCTGGCCGAACATCGACTTGCGCGAAAGGCCGACCAGCACCGGGTATCCGAGTGCGACGATGCGGGCCAGGCCGTGCAGCAATGCCAGATTGTGCTCCAGACGCTTGCCGAAACCGAAACCGGGATCGATCAGGATCGAGGACTGCGCGATTCCGGAGCGCAGGCAGCAGTCGATGCGTTCCTGCAGAAACGTGGCGACCTCGGTGACGACATCGGCATAGGCCGGCGCCTGTTGCATGCTGCGTGGTTCGCCCCGCATGTGCATCAGGCACACCGCGGCACCGCTTTCGGCGACAGCGCGCACCGCCCCGGGTTCGCGCAGGGCATTGACGTCGTTGACCAGCGCCACCCCGGCAGCGCAGGCCGCCCGCATCACCTCCGGTTTCATGGTGTCGATCGACAACAAGCAGTCGAGCTCGGCACGCAGGCGTTCGACGACCGGCATGACGCGGTCGAGCTCCTGCTGCACGGACACCGGCTCGGCACCCGGTCGCGTCGATTCGCCACCGATGTCGATCACATCCGCACCTTCGGCCAGCATCGCCCTGGCTCGGGCGCAGGCCGCATCCGGCAAGTTGTGGCGGCCACCGTCCGAGAACGAATCCGGGGTCAGGTTGAGAACGCCCATCACCCTGGGTTGGCGCAGGTCCAGCGTCAGCGCTCCGAGCTGCAGGTTCATGCACGCCCCACAGCGGAAGCCCGCACAACAAACCGCCGCCGGTTTCCCGGCGGCGGCGATTGCGGCATTGGAGGGGGTTGCAGCGGTCCCTTCAGTGGCTGGCGGGACGCGGCTCGCCCGGCTGGATCGGATCGGCGGCACCGCCGGCACGCGGCGGCGGTGGCGGAGTCGGCGGCGTGGGCCGACCGCTGTCGTTCCAGCTCTCCGGCTCACCCGGATCCAGGCCCTGCATGATGCGACCGATCTGTGCGGTGTCGATGGTCTCGTACTTGAGCAGCGCTTCGGCCATGGCGTGCAGCTTGTCCATCTGGCCGTCGATGATGGTTTTTGCCCGCGCGTAGTTGCCCTCGATGATGCCGCGGATCTCCTGGTCGATGGCGAACGCGGTTTCGTCCGACACGCCCTTGGACTGTGTCACGCTCTTGCCCAGGAACACCTCGCCGTTGTCCTCGGAGTACGACAGCGGACCCATTTTCCCGGACATGCCGTACTTGGTGACCATGTTGCGTGCGATCTCTGTGGCCCGCTCGATGTCGTTGCTGGCACCAGTGGTGACCTTGTCCAGCCCGAAGATGATCTCCTCGGCGATACGGCCTCCGAACAGCGAGCATATCTGCGAGTTGAGGCGTTCGCGGGTATAGCTGTAACGATCCTCCTCGGGCAGGAACATGGTCACGCCCAGCGCCCGGCCGCGCGGGATGATGGTGACCTTGTAGACCGGGTCATGGTCCGGCACGCTCAGACCGACCACCGCGTGCCCGGCCTCGTGGTAGGCGGTGAGTTTCTTTTCCTTTTCGGACATCACCATGGAGCGGCGCTCGGCGCCCATCATGATCTTGTCCTTGGCGCGCTCGAAATCGTCGTGGTCGACCAGCCGCTTGTTGCCGCGGGCGGCGAACAGCGCGGCCTCGTTGACGAGGTTGGCGAGGTCGGCGCCCGAAAATCCGGGCGTGGCGCGCGCGATGATCTCGGGCTTGACGCCGTCGCTCAGCGGCACGGCGCGCATGTGGACCTTGAGAATCTGCTCGCGGCCGCGCACATCGGGCAGCGGCACCGTGACCTGGCGATCAAAACGGCCAGGACGCAGCAGCGCGGGGTCGAGCACGTCGGGACGGTTGGTTGCCGCGATGATGATGACGCCCTCGCTGCCTTCGAAGCCATCCATCTCCACCAGAAGCTGGTTGAGGGTCTGCTCGCGCTCATCGTGCCCACCGCCGAGGCCGGCGCCACGATGTCGGCCGACGGCGTCGATCTCGTCGATGAAGATGATGCAGGGCGCGTGCTTCTTGGCCTGCTCGAACATGTCGCGTACGCGGCTGGCGCCGACGCCGACGAACATCTCGACGAAGTCCGAGCCGGAGATGGTGAAGAACGGCACCCCCGCCTCACC
This sequence comes from Panacagrimonas sp., assembly GCA_021773655.1. Taxonomy (GTDB): domain Bacteria; phylum Pseudomonadota; class Gammaproteobacteria; order Nevskiales; family Nevskiaceae; genus Panacagrimonas. The sequence continues at coordinate 10,698 of JAJFJX010000050.1, read as the reverse complement.
GGCGATGGCCTTGGCCAGCAGGGTCTTGCCGGTTCCGGGGCTGCCCACCATCAGCACGCCACGGGGAATCTTGCCGCCGAGCTTCTGGAACTTGCCCGGGTCCTTGAGGAAATCGACCAGCTCGCCGACTTCCTGCTTGGCCTCCTCGACGCCGGCCACGTCGTTGAAGGTGATCTTGACCTGGTCGGCATTGAGCATGCGCGCCCGGCTCTTGCCGAAGCTCATCGCGCCGCGCCCGCCGCCGCCGCCCTGCATCTGACGCATGAAATACACCCAGACCGCGATCAGCAGCAGGATGGGGAAGGCGTTGAACAGGAGCTGCAAGGGCCACGGCGTGCCCTTAGGCTCTTCGCCGGTGAATTTGACGTCGTTCTCGATCAGGGTGCCGACCATGGAGCGATTGTCGGTTTCCGGGCTCACCGTCTCGAAGCGGGTTCCGCTCCTGAGCTGCCCCATGATCTTGTCGCCCGCGATGCGCACCTCTGCGACCTGCCCGGATTCGACCTGTTCGAGGAAGTCCGAATAGGCGAGCGGTTGCTGCGAGCTGCCGCGGTTGGCAAAGCTCTGAAACACGCTGATGAGCACCACAAGGATGACCACCCAGAGCAGCAGATTCTTCGCTAGATCGTTCAAAGCACTATCCTCTTGGCCGCTGCTTGCGGCGTACACCAAAACCACTCGCTGGACATTACACCCGCTTCCGACTCCTCGCCAGCAGATAGACCTCGCGGCTGCGGGGCCTGGAAGCCTTCGGCTTTCGGATCGTCACTGTTTCGAATTCCTGTCGAAGCGTGTGTAGAAACGCATCGAAGCCCTCGCCCTGAAACGCCTTGGTCAGAAAACCACCGCCCGGCCTGAGATGCAACCGGGCGAACTCCAGGGCCAGTTCGCAAAGGTGAATCTGGCCGACCTGATCCGCAGCGTCGATGCCGGTGACATTGGGGGCCATGTCGGACATTACAAGGTCGACCGCCCGCGCCCCGACCCGGGCCTGCAGGTCTGCCAGCACTGCCGCATCGCGAAAGTCACCGGTTATGACCTCGACATCCGGCAAAGGGTCCATCGGCAGGATATCCAGCGCCAGCAGGCGGCCATGAGGCCCGAGCAAGGGCCGCGCCAGCTGACTCCAGCCGCCCGGTGCGGCGCCCAGATCCACCACCACCTGGCCGAGGCGCAATATGCGGTCCCGTTCCTGGATCTCCCTGAGCTTGAAGATCGCCCGCGAACGGTAACCGAGCCGGCGTGCTTCCTTTACATAGGGATCGTTCTCGTGCTCGGCGATCCAGCGCGCAGAGCTTGGGCGGCGCTTCTGGCTCACGCGCGGCGCGGGAGCCCGGAGGTCCGGACCCGGACCTTGCCTCGGCGCGGCCCTTCGACACCCGAAGATTCCCGGCCCATCCCCGATTTCTGCGCCGGCCGGCTCAGAGATACTCCACCGCGACCACCTCGAGTTCACGCAATCCGCCGGGGGCATCCACCTCTGCGACGTCGCCTTCCTGCTTGCCGATCAGCGCGCGGGCGATGGGCGAGTTGTAGGAAACCCGGCCCGCCTTGGCGTCGGCCTCGTCGTCACCGACGATGCAGTAGCGTGTCTCGCTTTCGTTGTCGACGTCAAAGACGGTGACGGTGGCGCCAAAGATGACCTTGCCGTTGGCTTCCACGGCGGTGACGTCGATGACCTGGGCAGCCGCCAGCTTGCTCTCGATTTCCGCGATGCGGCCCTCGATGAAGCCCTGCTGCTCCTTGGCCGCGTGATACTCGGCATTTTCCCGCAGGTCCCCGTGCGCCCGCGCTTCGGCAATCGCGGCGATCACCTTGGGGCGAGACTCCGACTTCAGGACGCGAAGCTCTTCCCGCAGTTTTTCTTCGCCACGCTTGGTGATGGGCACTCGACTCATGGTTCTCCTTGCGATCTGTGCAAACAAACAGACCCCGGGGACGCACGGAGGCGCCCCGGGGACGGGCCTGGAAGGTCGCATCCCGCCATCGCGGGATGCGCTGTACACAGGCCTATTATCGCCTAGGCGATGGATGCATGCAGCGCCTGCAATTGGTGGACGCCCTGCTGGTCCATGTAGGTCAGGGCAACCGCCGCGGCGTGGGCGCCCGAGATGGTGGTGAAGTAGCAGACCTTGTGCTGGATCGCGGCCGAGCGGATGGAGTGCGACTCCTCGATCGATTTCTTGCCGTCGGTCGAGTTGGTGACCAGTTGGATCTGACCGTTCTTGATCATGTCCACACAGTGCGGTCGCCCTTCCTTGACCTTGTTGACACCCTCGCAGGACAGCCCGGCCTGCCGGATCGCCAGCGCCGTGCCGTGCGTGGCGACCACCTTGAAGCCGCGCGCGATCAGCAGGCGTGCCACCTCGATGGCCTTGGGCTTGTCGGCGTCGCGCACCGACAGGAACGCGGTACCGCTGCTGGGAATGGCGTTACCGCCACCGAGCAGCGCCTTGTAGAAGGCCTCGCCGAAGCTGGCGCCGACGCCCATGACTTCTCCGGTGGACCGCATCTCCGGTCCCAGCAGCGGATCGACCGCGGGAAACTTGCTGAACGGAAACACCGCTTCCTTGACCGAGAAGTAGCCGGGAATCAGTTCGCGGTCCACGCCCTGGCTCTTGAGCGAGATGCCGACCATGCAGCGCGCAGCGATCTTGGCCAGCGGCCGGCCGGTGGCCTTGCTGACGAATGGCGAGGTGCGCGAGGCCCGCGGGTTGACCTCCAGCAGGTACACCTTGTCGCCCTGCACGGCGAACTGCGCGTTCATCAGCCCGACGACGTTCAGCGCCCGGGCCAGCCGGTCGATCTGCCCGCGGATATCGTCGAGCACGCTGTCCTTGAGCGAGTAGGCCGGAAGCGAACAGGCCGAATCGCCGCTGTGCACGCCGGCCTCCTCGATGTGCTCCATGATGCCGCCGATGACCACGGTATGGCCGTCACACAAGGCATCGACATCGACCTCCACCGCGTTGCTCAGAAAGCGGTCCAGCAGCACCGGCGAGTCGTTGGAGACCTTGACGGCCTCGGTCATGTAGCGTTTGAGATCATCGTCGTCGTGCACGATTTCCATCGCACGACCGCCGAGCACGTAGCTCGGCCGCACCACCAGCGGATAGCCGACCTTGTTGGCCACCGCCAGCGCCTGCTTCTCGGAAGTGGCGGTACCGTTGGGCGGCTGCAGCAGCTTGAGCTTGTCGACCAGCTTCTGGAAGCGCTCGCGGTCTTCGGCCAGGTCGATCGAATCCGGGCTGGTGCCGATGATGGGCGCGCCGGCCGCTTCCAGGCCCCGCGCCAGTTTCAGCGGCGTCTGCCCGCCGAATTGCACGATCACGCCCTTGGGCTTTTCGAGGTCGATGATTTCCATCACGTCCTCGAAGGTCAGCGGCTCGAAGTACAGGCGATCCGAGGTGTCGTAATCGGTCGACACGGTCTCCGGATTGCAGTTGACCATGATGGTCTCGTAACCATCCTCGCGCAGCGCGAGCGCCGCGTGCACGCAGCAGTAGTCGAACTCGATGCCCTGGCCGATGCGGTTCGGCCCGCCGCCGAGAATCATGATCTTGTCGCGGCTGGTCGGCGCGGCTTCGCATTCCTGGTCGTAGCTGGAATACATGTAGGCGGTGGACGAGCGGAACTCGGCCGCGCAGGAATCCACGCGCTTGAACACCGGGCGGATGCCAAGCGCGATCCGCCGCTTGCGCACCGACTCCTCCTTGACGCCCATCAGCCGGGCGATGCGGCTGTCGGAAAAACCCATGCGCTTGAACCGGCGCAGTTCGGCGGGCTCCACCTGAGAGATCCTGACCGCGGCAATGTCGGACTCCACCGCCACCAGTTCGGCGATCTGGTCCAGGAACCAGGGATCGATGCGGGAGTACTTGAATACCTCCGCCACCGACAGCCCTGCGCGGAAGGCATCGGCCACGAACCAGATGCGCTTGGCGCGCGGCGTCACCAGCTCCTCGACGATCCGGTTCAGCGCCTCCTCGGTGCCGACGACGACCTGCGGATCGAGGCCGTCGGAGCCCACTTCCAGGCCGCGCAAGGCCTTCTGCAGCGACTCCTGGAAATTGCGGCCGATGGCCATCACCTCGCCCACCGACTTCATCTGCGTGGTCAGGCGCGAGTCCGCCTGCGGAAATTTTTCGAACGTGAACCGCGGGACCTTGGTGACGACATAGTCGATGCTCGGCTCGAAGCTCGCCGGCGTGACTCCGCCGGTGATGTCATTGCGCAGCTCGTCGAGCGTGTAGCCGATGGCGAGTTTTGCGGCGATGCGGGCGATCGGAAACCCGGTGGCCTTGGACGCCAGCGCCGAGGAGCGACTCACGCGCGGATTCATCTCGATCACGATCATTCGCCCGTCGTCGGGGTTGATCGCGAACTGCACGTTGGAACCCCCGGTTTCCACGCCGATCTTGCGCAGCACCGCGATGCTCGCGTTGCGCATGATCTGGTATTCCTTGTCCGTGAGCGTCTGCGCCGGCGCCACGGTGATCGAGTCACCGGTGTGCACGCCCATCGGATCGAAGTTCTCGATCGAGCACACGATGATGCAGTTGTCCTTGCGGTCGCGCACCACCTCCATCTCGAACTCTTTCCAGCCGAGCAGGGACTCTTCGATCAGCACCTCGGTCGTCGGAGACAGGTCCAGCCCGCGGGCGACGATTTCTTCGAACTCCTCGCGGTTGTAGGCCACGCCACCGCCGGTGCCGCCCAAGGTGAAGCTCGGGCGGATGATCACCGGAAAACCGATGTCGTCCTGGATCGCGCTGGCCTCGTCCATCGTGTGCGCCACGCCGGAGCGCGCCGAACCCAGGCCGATCTCGGTCATCGCGTCGCGAAACTTCAGGCGGTCCTCTGCCAGATCGATGGCGTGGGCATTGGCGCCGATCATCTGCACGCCGAACTTTTCCAGCACGCCGTGCTTCGCCAGATCCAGCGCGCAGTTCAGGGCGGTCTGCCCACCCATGGTCGGCAGCAGCGCATCGGGGCGCTCCTTGTCGATGATCGCGGCCACGGTCTGCCAGCGGATGGGCTCGATGTAGGTCGCATCGGCCATCTCCGGGTCGGTCATGATCGTCGCCGGATTGGAGTTGACCAGAATCACCCGGTAGCCCTCCTCGCGCAGCGCCTTGCAGGCCTGCGCGCCGGAGTAGTCGAACTCGCAGGCCTGCCCGATCACGATGGGGCCGGCGCCGATGATGAGGACACTCTTGAGGTCGTTACGCTTGGGCATCGGAATCGAAGCTCAGATGAAGGGATTGATCACGCGCCGGCGCTTGTCCAGCACCCGCCCGTGTTGCATGACGTGCAGCCCGCAGGCCTTGGCCTTTGCGCCGCCCACAGGGAACCGTAAATCCGCCTCTGGCCCGCATTTGCGGCGGCAGAGCGCCATCCCTCCGACCCTGTCCGCACCAGGGTAACGGCATGGCGGTGCCGTTCCGCGCGGCGCGCTCCCACTCGGCTGGCGTCGGCAGGCGATACCTCTGCCCGGTCCTGGCCTGCCTGGCCTTCGCGCTGAGCCGGCGCAACCCCGCATCGGCATCAGCCGATCAGGTCGACGAACCGATCAAACAGGTACGCCACATCATGCGGCCCCGGGCTCGCCTCCGGGTGACCCTGGAAACTGAAGGCCGGGGCGTTGCCCAGCCGGATGCCCTGGTTGCTGCCGTCGAACAGCGAGCGATGCGTTGCCGTGACGCCCGATGGCAGTGTCGACTCGTCCACCGCAAAGCCGTGGTTCTGGCTGGTGATGAGCACTCGCCCGGTCTCCAGGTCCTGAACCGGGTGGTTGGCACCGTGGTGACCGAACTTCATCTTCAGTGTGCGGGCACCCGCGGCAAGGGCCAGGATCTGGTGGCCCAGGCAGATCCCGAACACCGGCACCCGCTTCTTCAACAAGGCTTGTGCGGCTTCGATGGCGTAGCCGCAGGGCTCGGGATCGCCGGGGCCATTGGACAGCATCACGCCGTCCGGCTTGAGCTTGAGCACCTCCGCGGCACGGGTCTGCGCGGGCACCACGGTGAGCCTGCAGCCGCGGTCGACCAGCATGCGCAGAATATTGCGCTTGACGCCGAAGTCGTAGACAACGACGTGGCGCCGAGCCGCGCCGGGCTGTGTTTCGCGAGGGGTTTGCAAGGTCCACGAGCCGGTGGCCCAGGCATAGGACTTGTCGGTGGAGACGACCCGGGCCAGATCGGCACCCTTGAGGCCGGGAAACGCGCGCGCGGCCTTGAGGGCGCCGGCCTGGCTGATCCGGGCGCCGGCGACGATGCAGCCGTTCTGTGCGCCCTGGTCGCGCAGCAGGCGGGTCAGCCGACGGGTGTCGATGTCGGCGATGGCGACCACCTTCTGTTCCCGCAGGTAGTCGGAGAAATCCAGGGTCGAGCGGAAATTGCTGTGCCGGCGCGGCACCTCGCGCAGCACCAGGCCGGCGAGCTGCACCTGGCCGGACTCGGCGTCCTGGTCGTTGGTGCCGACATTGCCGATGTGCGGGCAGGTCAGCGTGACGATCTGCTGGCGATACGAGGTGTCGGTGAGGATTTCCTGGTAGCCGGTCATGGCGGTGTTGAACACCACCTCGCCGACCGTCCTGCCGTCCACTCCGATGGATATACCCTCGAACACGCTGCCGTCAGCGAGGGCGAGCAGGGCCGGCTTGGGTTTCGTCATCTGCTTGGGGCAATGGAACGGCGGTTGGCGCACACGAGTCGGGGGGCCATCGACGACCCCGCGAAGCGCAGTCCGGCTTCGTCGAAGGCGCCCGAGCCCCCCGGTCATCAACGGCGGCAAATTCTACCGGCGGCACTGCAATGCGTCCATCGGGCACGACTGGAGTCGACTGCTTTCAGATCGGGTCTTCGGCGGCGTCCAGCAACACCACGGCGTGGGCGGCAACGCCTTCCCTGCGGCCGATGTGGCCCATGCCCTCGGTGGTGGTGGCCTTGACGTTGACCAGTGCGGGCGGCACGCCCAGATCCTCTGCCAGCCGCGCACGCATCAGGTCGACGTGCGGGGCCACCCGTGGCACCTGGGCGATCAGGGTCAGATCGGCATTGAGCGGCGCCAGACCCGCGGCGTGGACCTGGAGCATCACCTCGCGCAGCAGCACGCGACTGTCGATGCGGGCAAAGCGAGCGTCGGAGTCCGGAAACCAGCGACCGATATCGCCCAGCCCGGCGGCGCCGAGCAGGGCGTCGCACAGCGCGTGGATCAGCACATCGCCGTCCGAGTGGGCGATCAGCCCGTAGTCGCAGTCGATCCACACGCCGCCCAGGGTCACGCCCTGCCCGGCCTGCAGGCGGTGGGCGTCGTAACCATGCCCGACGCGCAGCCGGCCGGCGGACCGACTCATCGCGCCCGCCCGGCTTGGCGCAGCCAGAACTCGGCCAGCGGCAGGTCTTCCGGATAGGTCACCTTGAGATTGCACTCGCGGCCGCGCACCAGACGCGGCTTGCGCCCGGCCCGCTCCATGGCACCGGCCTCGTCGGTGATCTCGACCTGCTGCGCAAGGCAGCCCTGCAGCGCCTGGCGCAGCAGGTCGAGGCGAAACAGTTGCGGCGTCTGCGCGCGCCAGAGCGGGGACCGGTCCACGGTGGCGGTGATCCGGCCCTGGTCGCCGGCCTTCAGCGTGTCGGTGACCGGCAGTGCCAGGATGGCGCCGTTTTCGTCGCTGCCTTCGTCCCGCAGCCGTTGCAGGTCCGCTCCCTCCACACCGGGCCGGGCAGCGTCATGGACCAGCACGAACACCTCGCGGAAACCAGCGCTGCGCGCCGCCACCACGTCCAGACCGGCAAGCACCGAATCGGCCCGCGCCGATCCTCCGGTGGCGATCAGGATGCGCGGGTGGCCGGACAGCCCCAGTGGCGCGAACCCCGCGTCCGCGCGCGCCAGCACCAGCACCACGCCGTCGATCCAGCCGGCCTCCAGAAAGGGGCGGATGCTCCATTCCAGCAGCGTGCGGCCACACAGGTCCAGATACTGCTTGGGCTTGCGCCCGCCCATGCGGGCGCCACCGCCGGCCGCCGGAATCACGGCCCAGAACCGCGGGGAGCGCACGCTCATGAGAATGGAACCGGCACCCGCGGCAGCTCACTGCACCACGAGAAAGAACGTCTCGTCTGGCCTGATCATGCCCAGGGTCGTGCGTGCGCGCGCCTCGACCGAGGCCTGCCCGGACTTGAGATCCTTGACCTCGGCATCGAGCTCGGCGTTGCGCACCGCAAGTTGCTGGTTCTCGGCCAGTGCCGCCTGCACCTGCTGCTGCAGGCGCGACTGGCTGCGCAGGCCGTCATCCGAGACCCACAGACGCCACTGCAGCCCCAGGAACAACAGGGCCAGGACCACGGTGACGGAGTTCTTGAGCATGATGGCGCGAGCCTAAACCACCTTGACCGGGAACGCGCCGCGCCCCGGATAACGGGCGCGCGGCCCCAGTTCCCGTTCGATGCGCAGCAACTGGTTGTACTTGGCCATGCGGTCGGACCGGCACAGCGAGCCGGTCTTGATCTGGGTGGCGGCGGTGCCCACGGCGATATCGGCGATGGTGGAATCCTCGGTCTCGCCGGATCGGTGGCTGACCACGGACGAATAGCCTGCGTCGGTTGCCATCTGGATGGCGTCCAGCGTCTCGGTCAGGGTGCCGATCTGGTTGGGCTTGATGAGAATCGAATTGGCGATGCCATCGCGGATACCGCGCGACAGGATCTTCGTGTTGGTCACGAACAGGTCATCACCCACCAGTTGCACCCTGGCGCCGATCTTCCCGGTCAGCAGAGCCCAGCCCTCCCAGTCGTCCTCGGCACAGCCGTCCTCGATCGAGATCACCGGGTACCTGGCGGCGATGTCGGCGAGGAAGCTGGTGAATTCGTCCGGAGTGAAACTCTTGCCCTCGCCGTGCAGGTGGTACTTGCCCTTGGAGTAAAACTCGCTGGAGGCCACGTCCAGGCCCAGGTAGATGTCCCGACCCGGCTTGTAGCCGGCCTTTTCGATCGCCTGCAGCAGGCAGTCCAGCGCCGCGACGTTGGATTCGAGGTCGGGCGCAAAGCCGCCCTCGTCACCGACCGCGGTGTTCAGCCCCCGCTCCTTGAGCACCTTCTTGAGCGTGTGGAACACCTCGGCGCCCCAACGCAACGCCTCGGAAAAGCTCGGAGCGCCGACCGGCAGGATCATGAATTCCTGCACATCGACATTGTTGTCGGCATGGGCGCCGCCGTTGATGACGTTCATCATCGGCACCGGCAGCACGTTCGCGCCAATGCCGCCGAGATGGCGGAACAGCGACATGCCGTTTTCCAGCGCTGCCGCCTTGGCCGCGGCCAGGCTCACCGCCAGGATGGCGTTGGCGCCCAGACGCGACTTGTTCTCGGTGCCGTCGAGCTGGATCATCACGCCGTCGAGCCCGGCCTGGTCCTGGGCATCCAGTCCTTCGACCGCCGCGGCGATCTCGCCTTCGACGTTCGACACGGCGCGGCTGACGCCCTTGCCCAGGTAACGGCTCTTGCCTCGTTTGGGCGCGCCGTCCCGCAACTCGACCGCCTCGCGGGTGCCGGTGCTGGCGCCGGACGGGGCGGCCGCGCGACCGACTGCGCCGGTTTCCAGGACGACTTCGGCTTCCACGGTCGGGTTGCCGCGGGAATCGATGATTTCGAGTGCGGTGACGCGAGTGATGTTGGACATACGGCGTGGTTTCTCCGTGGGTTCAGGGGGCCAGCTGGCGTTCGAGCAGCCCCGATTTCTTCACCACCTGGTCGAGCTCGACCAGGGTTTCGAGCAGCGGCCCGATCAGTTCGAGCGGTAGCGAGTTGGGTCCGTCACAGAGCGCCGAATCCGGATCCGGGTGGGTCTCCAGGAACAGCCCGGCGACGCCGGCCCCGACCGCAGCGCGTGCCAGCACCGGGATCATCTCGCGCATGCCGCCGGAGGCGTGGCCCTGCCCGCCCGGAAGCTGCACGGTGTGCGTGGAGTCGAACACCACCGGGGCGAACTTGCGCATGATCGCCAGTCCGCGCATGTCGGCGACCAGATTGTTGTAGCCGAACGAGAACCCGCGTTCGCAGAGCATGAAACGGTGCTCGGCCACGGCGGTCATCTTGTCGATGACGTTGCCCATCTCCCACGGGCTCATGAACTGGCCCTTCTTGACGTTGACGGGCCGCCCGGTACGCGCCACGTTCTGCATGAAATTGGTCTGCCGGCACAGAAACGCGGGGGTCTGGATCACGTCGATCACCGCCGCCACTTCGCCCAGCGGCGTGTCCTCGTGCACGTCTGTGAGCACGGGCACTCCGACCTGCTTTTTTACCGCCTCCATGATTTTCAGGCCGCCCTGCAGGCCCGGCCCGCGATAGCTCTGGTGCGAGCTGCGGTTGGCCTTGTCGAAGCTGCCCTTGAACACGTAGAGGACGCCCAGCCGGTCGGCAACGGCCTTGATGTGGCCGGCCACCTCGACCGCCAGATCCAGCGACTCCAGCGTGTCGGGGCCGGCGATCAGGAACAACGGATGCTGCGGGCCGATGTCGCGTCCGAGTAGCTGCATGTCGGGGTCGGGGTCCGGTTTCAGGCGGTGGCGGCGGCCGAGGCGGGCGCGCCCGCGGCTTCCTGGTGGAACAGATGGTGCTCGCGCGCGGCCCTGACGAAGCCCTCGAACAGGGGATGGCCGTCGCGCGGCGTGGACGTGAACTCGGGGTGGAACTG
>JAJFJX010000049.1 GCA_021773655.1 Panacagrimonas sp. | reverse complement strand
GTGGGCGGCGGAATCGGGGTCTAGAAAATCCAGGATGCTGGGCGCCGACCGGACGATGGCCTGCGTCGCCGGCACCTTGGAGTCGAGCACACGCAGCGGATTGGCGTGCAGGCGCTTGCGCGAATCCTCGTCCAGGTCCGTCTCGTGCTTGGAGAGAAATTCGATCAGGGCCGCGCGATAGCGCGTGCGCGTCTCGGGACCGCCCAGCGAATTCAGCTCCAGCCGCAAATTCTGGAAGCCCAGCGCCTTCCACAGCCGTGCCGTCATCGCGATCAGTTCCACGTCCACGTCCGGGCCCGGGATGCCGTAGGCCTCGACATTGAGCTGGTGGAACTGGCGGTACCGACCCGCCTGCGGGCGCTCGTAACGGAACACCGGGCCGGCGCACCAGATGCGCTGCTGCTGGTTGTGGAACAAGCCGTGCTCGATGCCGGCCCGCACCACGCCGGCGGTGAACTCCGGGCGCAGCGCGATGTGCTCGCCGCCGCGATCCTCGAAGGCGTACATCTCCTTTTCCACCACGTCGGTGACCTCGCCCACTGCACGCTTGAACAGCGCGATGGACTCGACGACGGGAATGCGCATCTGGCGGTAGGCGTAGGCCTCGAACAACCGGCGCGCGGTATCGAACAGGTGCTGCCACAGCGCCGAGTCGGCGGGCAGCACGTCGTTGAAGCCGCGTATGGACTGGATCTTCACGCGGGGGAGACGGGAGACGGGCGACAGGAGACGAGAAATGAACGTGTCACCGGAACGACGGAAGCAGCGGACGCGTGCGTCATGCTTTGGTCTCCCTCTTCCCGTCTCCCGTCTCCCGGCTTCTCAGCTTCTCCCGCACCAGCCGCTCCAGGGTGTCGACCAGGTCCGCGTTATGCGCCTTGTGCGCAATCCGCCCGTCGACGTAGATCGAGTTCGGGTAGCCGCCGGCAACGCCGATGGCGGCCTCCCGGGACTCGCCGGGGCCGTTGACCACACAGCCGATCACCGCCAGGTCGATGGGTTCTTCGATCTCCTCGAAGCGCGATTCGAGTTCGTTGACGACTTTCACCACGTCGAAGTTCTGCCGCGAGCAGCTCGGGCAGGCGACCAGATTGATGCCGCGCGAACGCAGGTGCAGGGATTTGAGGATGTCCCAGCCCACCTTCACTTCCTCGACCGGATCGGCGGCCAGGGACACGCGCAGCGTGTCGCCGATGCCGTCGGCGAGAATCATCCCGAGCCCGATCGCCGACTTCACCGAACCGTTGCGCAGTCCACCGGCCTCGGTGATGCCCAGATGCAGCGGCTGGTCGATCAGCTTGGACAGCTTGCGGTAGGCCTGCACGGTCATGAAGACCTCGCTGGCCTTCAAGGACACCTTGAAGTCCTCGAAATTGTGACGCTTGAGGATCTCGATGTGGCGCAGCGCGGATTCGACCAGGGCGTCGGCGTTGGGCTCGCCGTACTTTTCCTGCAGGTCGCCTTCTAGACTGCCTGCGTTGACGCCGATGCGGATCGGGATGCCGTGGTGACGCGCACAGGCCACGACTTCTTCGACCTTGCGATCCGAGCCGATGTTGCCCGGATTGATACGCAGGCAGTCCGCGCCCATCTCCGCGGCCTTGAGCGCGCACTTGTAGTTGAAGTGCACGTCCGCGATCAGCGGTACGTAGCCCACTTCCTTCTTGATCCTGCCGAAAGCTTCGGCCGCCGCGATGGTTGGCGTGGACACGCGCACCATGTCGGCACCGGCCTTCATCGCCGCACGGATCTGCGCCACGGTGGCCTCGACGTTCTCGGTGTCGGTATTGGTCATGGTCTGCACCGAGATCGGTGCATCCCCGCCCACCGTCAGACGACCGACGCGGATGCTGCGCGTCTTGCGCCGCGTGATCTGGTGCAGGGCCTTCATCGCCATGGCCTGGCCTCAGTTGCCGGCCACCGGCACCGAGAAGCGTGCGGTGGAATTGGGCTTGATGAACGGCGTGGCATTCACCGGCTGGCCACCAAACACCACGCTCACGCCGGGGGCATTACCGAGGAACACCGAGTAGGGCGGTCGGCCGTCGAGCTCGCGGTTTTCCCCGGCGGCGATCACGCCCGACAGCAGGGACTTGCCGCTGGCATCTTCCACCCGCGCCCAGGAAATGGCATTGAATTTCAGCACCAGCTTCGTGCCGACCGGGGCGGTGGAGGCCGGCGCAGCCTCGGTCACCGTGGCCGACGGCGACCTCTCCACGGCGTCGGCGGGTGCTGCCTGCGGCGCCGCGGCGCGCTCCGGCGCAGGCGTCGCCGGTCCCGCGGTTTCGTTGCCGCCAGGCGGCGGCAGGTCGTCCACCGGCGGCATGGCGTCAGACATCACTGTCTCTCCGCTGAGCGGATCGATCAGCGTCACCGAACTGCTGCCCGGACCCGAGCGGGGCGCCGAGTTCTGTAACACCCAGACCACGATGGAGATCACGATCGCCGCCAGCGGCGCCAGGATCACCAGGCGTCGCGGCAGACGCGCCGAGGTGCCCAGCTCACCTCCGGAAACCAGGCGCAGGCGCGCAGGCGCCGCCGGCTTGGGCGGCGGCACGTAGAGCGCCTCGTAGGCCTCGATCAGCGGCTCATCGGGCAGATCCAGGATGCGTGCGCACTTGCGGTAGTAGCCGCGCACGTAGACCGGCTCAAGAAGCTGGTCGAAGGCGTCGCTCTCCATCGCCTCGAGCGTGGCCCTGGTCAGGCGGGTGCGCGAGGCCAGCTCCTCTATCGACATGCCGGCGCGCTTGCGCGCTGCCTGGATCGATGAGCCGGGGCTGCCGTAGGCCACGGAAGGCGGTGAGGGATTTTCTTGATCAGAACTCATGAGGCAGGCTGAGGCGCAATGTTGAGGTGCTCTTCGGAATCCGGGAACTCGGACTTCAGGCGGCGCGCGTACTGGCTCGCCGCCGTCTCGTCACCGAGCGCGTACTCCACTTTGACACCAATCCACAGGGTGGCTGCGGTCGGCGGACCCACCTGCTCGTATCGCTGCAGGTAGGCGCGCGCGCGCAGGTAGTCGCGGCGTTCGTAGAACAATGAAGCGAGTTGGGCCAGGGCCTCGGGATAGGCCGGATTCACGCCCAGCGCCTGACGGAAGTGCAGTTCGGCCTTGTCCAGGTCCGGCACCCGGCGCAGGCAGACCCCGGCGTTGGTGTAGGCGGCCTCGGGCTCCCGGTAGTCGCGGTCGGCGGCGGCCGGCAGGAACCGGTTTTCGGCCTCGGCCATGCGCTGCTGTTCGCACAGGAATACCCCGAAATTGTTGAGCGTGTGGGGATCGTGCGGTTGCAGGCGCAGCGCACGACGGTAGTGCTCTTCGGCCCTGACCGGGTCGCGCCGCTGCGCATGGACGATGGCGATGGCCGAATGCGCAGGCGCGTAGTTGGGGTTCTGCTGCAAGGCGCGGGAGAGCTTGTCCAGCGCCACGTCGAACTGGCCCTGGCGCGCATAGGCCACCCCCAGCTCCGTATTCAGGCGGGCGGCCTCCTGCAGATCGGGCTCGGCGCGCTGCTGAGGCTCGCGCTCACGCGGCGACTGCGTCTGCGGCGTGCTGCTGCAGCCCCCCGCAGCAGCGGCCAGCAACAGCAGACCCAGAGCCCGTCCCGGCAGCGGGGCCGGACCCATCACGTCACCCTCACGGGGATGTCGGACAGGCGGCGCTTCCGCTTGTTGAGGACTTTGCAGACCAGTGGCCCGCAGGAACCGGCGCGCGCCCCCGACGAGGGGCCCCGGCCGGACCGGCCGGGGATCGGAGCAAGGCGAGCGACGTTGCCTGCGACCATCACGCCACCCTCACAGGGATGTCGGACAGGCGGCGCTTCTGTTTGTTGAGGACCTTGCCGACCAGTTGCCCGCAGGCCGCGTCGATATCTTCACCGCGCGTGCGACGGGTGGTGGCCAGGATGTTCTTGCCGCGCAGGACGCCGGCGAAGGCTTCGATGGCCTCGGGTCGCGAACGGCGGAAGCGCGTCTGCGGAAACGGATTGAACGGAATCAGGTTGACCTTGGCCGGCATGCCGCCCAGCAGACGGGCCAGATCGCGGGCCAGCGCGGGCGAGTCGTTGACGCCATCGAGCATCACGTACTCGTAGACCACGTGCATCTTGTGGTCGCGCCCGGCGGTGTAGCGCCGGCAGGCGTCCATCAGTTCGGCCAGCGGGTACTTGCGGTTGATCGGCACCAGTTCGTTGCGCAGGGTGTCGTCGGGCGCGTGCAGAGAGATCGCCAGGGCGGTATCGACCGCTTCGCGCAGGCGGTCGATGAAGGGCACCAGACCGGAGGTGGAAACCGTCACTCGGCGCTTGGACAGGCCGAATCCGAAATCATCCTGCAGGATGCGGATTGCCGGAATCAGTGCGCCGTAGTTGGCCAGCGGCTCGCCCATGCCCATGAACACGACGTTGGAGATCACCCGTTCGTTCTGGAAGTCGCCGCCCAGGGCCTTGGCGGCAAACCACACCTGGGCCACGATCTCGGCGACATCGAGATTGCGATTGAGCCCCTGTTGCGCGGTTGAACAGAACGCGCAGTCCATCGCGCACCCGACCTGGGACGAAATGCACAGCGTGCCCCTGCCCTTGTCGGGAATGAACACGGTCTCGATGGCCTGCCCCTCGCCGATCCTGAGCACCCACTTGCGGGTGCCGTCCACCGAGCGCTGCTCGGCCAGCAACTGTGGCGGCCGCACCACGAAACTGGCCTCCAGCCGCGCGCGCAGATCGCGCGACAGGTTGCTCATGGCGGCGAAGTCGTCGACGCCGCGACGGTAGATCCACTGCATGATCTGGTCGGCACGCCAGGGCTTTTCACCGATGCCGGCGAACTGCTCGCGCAAGCTCAGACGGTCGAGGCCGAACAGATTCGTCGCGCCGGAGGCAGCAGGCGCCGGACGCAAGCCGTCTTTGGCAACCGGCACGCTCACCGCTGGCATTGAATCGGTCTGCA
The DNA here is from genome assembly GCA_021773655.1 of Panacagrimonas sp. Classification (GTDB taxonomy): domain Bacteria; phylum Pseudomonadota; class Gammaproteobacteria; order Nevskiales; family Nevskiaceae; genus Panacagrimonas. The sequence continues at coordinate 539 of JAJFJX010000049.1, read as the reverse complement.
CCTCAGAGCTCAAGCCTGATCTCTCACGTCGTGTTCAGCCGTCGTGTTCAGCGCGTTCTCGGACACAACTCGGTGGCGCGGAAGAAGAACGCAATCTCGCGCGCCGCATTGTCGGCGCTGTCGGAACCATGCACGGCATTTTCGTCGATGGACTCGGCAAAATCGGCACGAATGGTGCCCGGCGCCGCTTTCTTGGGGTCGGTGGCACCCATGATCTCGCGGTGCTTGCCCACTGCGTCCTCGCCTTCGAGCACCGAGACCACCACCGGGCCGCTGATCATGAAGCCGACCAGGTCCTTGAAGAACGGCCGCTCGCGATGCACCTCGTAGAACGCACCGGCGTCCTTCTCGGACAGGTGCAGCATGCGGCTGGCGACAATGCGCAGTCCGGCCTGTTCGAAGCGGGCGTAAATCTGACCGATCGAGTTCTTGCCGACCGCGTCGGGCTTGATGATGGAAAGGGTGCGTTCTGCCGCCATGGCCACGGGTTCCTGTTGAGTGCTGTTGTCGGGAAATGGACGTCCGTACCCGCCGCGCGC